>CAZNRQ010000306.1:0-4658 GCA_964574845.1 uncultured Bacteroidales bacterium | reverse complement strand
TTATTTGTTGGGATGGCTAAATTAATTGGTGGTATTATAATAACTTTTGGATTTTTCATTTTCCCATTTATGATTAGATTCATAACCTTGTTAAGTTATTTGAGTGGGTTTGGATTATTTTTAATTGCAAGTATAATTACAGGATTAGTTACTGTTGGATGGAAGGGTACATTGTTTTATTTTATTGGCTATTATTCTGCATCTTTAATCATTTTTTTAATTGAAAACGTTCAAATGAACTATTTGCAAAAAAAAACAGGATATATTATGACCGGGAGTGAAAGGAATTTTTTTAACGCATATAGACTTCATGCGTCTAAAGCGGGAGTTACAACAAAATTAGAATTAGAGGAGGGGGAAATAGAAAGCGGTAAATGGAAAATACCATATTCAATATTATTAATTAAATGGCCAGAAGTCGTAAAAAGGTTTACTGACAATTAGAAATTTAACAACACATAATTAAGAGAAGTGCAAACTTAGTAAAATTGCAATTTTACTATTCAGCAAACTAGTATAATGAAAGGAATCTTTTATTGGTTTTTTTTGTCAGATAATTCTTGTGATAATCCATAATAAGACAATTTCCCTGTTTCGCTTAAAATTTCTTTTTCGTAAACTTCTTTTATTTGTCGTATTTTCATATTTTCCAAGATACCAGCTCTCCATGCAATCCAAACATCTTTTGGAATTCTATTTTTCTTTTTCCACAAATATTCCTCTGCGCAAAGATTAAAATAATCAATGATTAAATTTTCTTCCCCTTTATCCTTATTTAACTCTCTATCTTCATTCCTTTTAAGATCATTTATTAAATCGTTCATTTTGTCATCATATCGTTCATTAAATGAGCCAAATAGCTCCTTAAATAAAATATCCTTTTCTATTTTTATTTTTAAAACACCATAATATGAAGTTGCTATTGATCCTAATGAACCAAAAAAGAGATTTAAATTTATCATTCCAATACCATATAGTATCAAGACAATTAAAAATGATATCGAAAAAATAACGTTCTCTAAATTTCCTTTCAATCTCTTCATTTTTTATATTTTATTTATTCAATTATTATTTTTGTTGTTTTTTATATTCTTTAATAGATCACTTTTAATAATTGAACCTATTATTAGCCATGGAACAATCATTAGTGAGACAATAATTTGAAGTAAGTTTTCAATCCCGAATATAATTGGGGCAACCGTTCCAATTATCCAAAAGAAAGCAACAATCCACGTACTCGTATCTCTTGAATTTAATTCCCAATCTTCGATTAGAATCCATCCTGGTAAAAATGATGTAATTGCTCCGGAAATAAAACATACAAATATTTTTGCCAATAAAATTTCTCCGTAATTATGATATATTTTTAATAAAAATTCGCCAACCCCCAACCCAATTATAATGAACATAATCATCCATAATATGACATATAAGCCCTTTAACACCTTCATTTTGATAGTTTAATATTTACAGTTGTACTTTTTTTTTAATTGTTTTCAGAGGATTCCGTCCTTTATTGTCTAATTCAGTAATTTCATCCATTGATAAATTAGAAATACGTTTAGCTTCTTTTATTTCCAATTCATCGCATTCTATATGCCAAGCGAAAACTCTATTTTCGTGCAACCAATCCACTTGCCATAAAAGGCCGCCTTGTCTTGTATAAATTGTAAAATCAATAGAATGTTTTCTCAAATTATCATAACTGAGCCCATTGTCAATTAATTTGTCAATGTCTAATTCATCAACATTCATACGTGTTATAGAAAACAATTGATTGTCCTCTTGATTATAAGGTGCTGATTCAATAATGTAACGCTGTCTAAAAGCATCAATACCACCAAGATATTTGGTCGCTACTGCATGTTTATCGATGATAAAATTGGCAAGATGTAGGTAAATTGGCATTGCACTAAAAATCAACATCAAATTTATCCCTTTTCCCCACATCTCCCTTAAACTTTAACATATTTTTTCGCCACCCACAAAAAACATTAAAAAACCTCCACTCGCGGGAAAATGTTTTCCTGCGCAGTAGTTGTTTTAAAACAACTAGTAAAGACTTGTTTTTTTCGGTTTTTTATTTTGAGAAATGGTTTTTGCTATAGCGCCAGCTTGAATCTTTGTGATTTCATTGCTTGCGGTTTAGAATTTTTTTTATATCTTTGGATTGGATTGTTCATGCCAGAAATCAAACTGTTTTGGCGCAAAAGTTATATATCAATTTAACACCCCCCGACTTATGAGCGATGATCCCAACACCCCACCCAAAAGCGAAGAGGTAATAAAAGCCGAGCGCATCAGCCTGATTTACGAAGACACCCTGAAGCAATTGCGCACCGAAGAGCGTTTTGTAAATTTCCTGAAAAACTATGACGAAACTTCGCGCGAAAATTTTATACAGTATTATGCCGGAAGGAAAGCATCGTGGTATAAATATGCCGACGACAGATACCGCTATAAAAAAAGCGCTGAAAACCGTTATTATGTCAAAGCTCTCGAAAAATTCAATGATATCTTTCTGAAAAAACTTTTCAATGTGAAATGCCATTGGGTGGCCGGCGAAATGGATCTGCCGGGAGTAGAGATGTCGGGCGATTTCAATCGCTTTGCAGCCCATCCCGAAACCTGTACTTTTGTCGAACCTATCAGCAGCCGGGAGTTTGCTTGCTATATGCAGTTTATGCAGTCGACTGATTGGGTCCCCGAATTCGCTCCCGACGAAACCGGCGAAATGGAGGAAGATGATGATTACTATACTCCTGAATTAACGATAGATTTTTATCATCATAGCAGGTCTTTATTTAGTAAACGCAGAAAAAAAGAAATCCCCTTATGGTTTCGGTTCTACGATAAGTGTTTCGGCACGGCTTCTCTGCTCGATCTGCGACTTATACGAAGCGATCTGGAACAAGACTATTTCGATATTTGGAGCAATGAGATTCACCTGCTCACCCTGACTCCCGAACAGGCAAAATACCACACCCCTATGGATAGAGCCATGCGCAAACTTCATAAAGAGAGCCCCGAAGCCAGGGAAAAATTCCATGAACAACAAAACCGTAAATGGGAGGAACAGCAGAAAAGCCAGCCACAATATATTTCGTTGAGCACCTACGACGACAAGTTGATGGAAGAACTCATGCCGCAAATAGAAACACGCGAAATCATTAAATACTTTAGGGCCGAGCGCGAATGGAGACGAAGGGACGATAAAGTGGATTGGATAGATTACGAGCTGATTTGTTTGCAGGAAGCCAAAGAACTGATCCCCATAATCTCCAACAGCAATTACACTGTTGCCATTCATGAAGCGTACAAGGCATACGAATACCAGGAAATTCTGGAATGTTTGCCTATGGTTTACGAAAATTATCTGGAGAGTCAGAAAACCGGGCAGCCTTTCAACTGGTCGATTGGCCTTCGGTCAAGATACTTTCCGGGCGATTCACGCGATCGCATTTTGGCCGCCCGCAAATGGAAGGGAGAACCCGAAAATTTTGATTTTCTGAAAAAAGAGAATCTTCCTATCAATTATTAAATTTCTTCAAAATGAACCCACAGGAAGAAAAAGAAAAAATCATCTGGCGCGAAAAAACTCAGGCAGATATCATCAACGAACTGAAAAACAACAAAATCTTTTTACAGTATCTGGAAAGAACCTATCCCTCGGGAAGAGAGTCTTTTATTAATGAATATGCCAGAAAAAAGGTCAATTGGCTGGAATGGGGTCCCCGCTATGTTCAATGGAACGAAACTGAAAACCTGAAATGGCTTGACACTGCCACCGAGTGTCTGAAAGAAATACAACAGAAAAAACTCTTCGACCTGCAATGCCTGTGGCGGGCCGAAAAAGTAACTATAGAACAGATTCGCCTCACGGTTGATTTCGATTTTTGGGAAGACAACATATTGGCATGCCCGTTTATTGATCCTGTGAACGAAAAAGATATGGATTGGTACATTCGGTATATGCAGAGTTCGAATTATGAAAAAGATGAGGGTTACCTGGACCGCTGGCAGGATTATGAAGAGATAAAGGAAGCTTATAATACGGAAAATGCCAATCGCAACTTTCCTGAATGGTACGAATTTCATAATGGCCTAACAGGCCTTTCGGTAAATCTGTTGCTTCCTGACCTCAGGGGACCCAAGGAGGAATTTTACATGTCGTTGTGGCGCAATGAATTTCACAATAAGGTTAAGAAAGAAAAAGAAATCATGGAACAGGTGGCCGAAATACTGCCTCAGGAAGTAAGACAAAGCGCTCCCTGGCTGAATTATCATAAGGACGGTTGGATGACATGGTTTGTCAATACCTTTGAGGACAAAGAGACTCAGGAAGTTTTCAGGAAGTATGGGGGTGAGATCAACTTCGATCAATGGGATGAATATCTGGAAAACGATCTGGATGTATTGGCCAATGCTGACAAAATTCAGCCTATTGAGGGTTGGTACGATTGGAAAGAAGCAATTCATAAGGCCGCAATGAAATACCGGGTGGAGAAAATCATGGACGCATTGCCCTCAGCATACCAGCAATACCGCATCAACATAGACATGGGACTTGGTTTTGAAACAAAAAACAAACATGTCGAGATTGATTGGATATTCCGCGCAAAGTAGACCACCTATTCCGCAGCAAACTGGTCCACCAA
>CAZNRQ010000305.1:4086-4666 GCA_964574845.1 uncultured Bacteroidales bacterium | reverse complement strand
TTGGTGGACCAGTTTGCCGCGGAATGAGTGGACTACTATGTGCGGAATATCCAGATAGCAGAGTAAGTAAATTTTCTTCTTTTAAAAATGCCGCTTTAATTTTATTCATCACTTACTCCTCAGTTTTGAATTTGAAGAACATCTTCAGTGTATCGTAAATTTTATCTGCGTTATAAGTAATATCTTGCATTGTCCAGTTACTTATATCTTCATTCTGAGTTTGCTTAACAAATACTTTCAAAGTATGCTGTCTAATATATTCACCATTTTCAGTATTGCTAATTACACTTATCCTTTTGTCAGTGTAATAATCATTTCCGAACCCCCTGTTGATACTAAGGTGCAATAGTACCAAGTTTCCTATTGAGTTAATTGGACGTTTTTGATGAATTTCTCTTTTTAGTTCTGATAATTTATTACTTTTTTCTTCGTTTAATAGCCCATTCCACAGATCAGAAGAAATTTTCCAAATAATCTTCTTGTCGCCATCATATCCTTTATTTAATAAAGACACGTAATCCTTTATGCTTTTCATCGGGTCAGGCAAATCTTTAAACTTCTTATCAGATATTTCTTGAGG
>CAZNRQ010000305.1:0-4076 GCA_964574845.1 uncultured Bacteroidales bacterium | reverse complement strand
AATATGTTCTATATCTTCCTTGAAATTTTTAAAATACCTTGATTTTAAATACGGCAGCGGAATACCTATTTCCCTTGTTTGAGAATGCTCAATAACGTCAAGTATAAGGAGTATTTTTTCTAATTTTCCCGTTTCATACCAATTAGTAGGATTTTCGGAATTATAGTCTTTGATTCTGTCTAACCAAAATTGAGTGCCTGTGTCTTCAACTCCACCATTGGGCTCTTTGCCAAAAATAGATTCTTGTATTTCTGCCTTTAAGAATGCAATAAACTTACTTCTTGTAACATCCTTTTCATTCCATTTATTCCAAATCTTATTGAATCTGGTGCTACTTTGGGAAAACAAAAAGCCTAAAAAATGATAGATTTCCCTATCGTCATACCAATCCTTTAATGTGCGATGCAGTAATATGATAGATATATAAAGGTCGATAGCAATTGTATTTTGAGTTTCAAAATAATTCAGTTTTAAATCAGAATATTTCTGCTTACCATTTTCATCAATTATTGATTCTGCCCAAATTTTGTAAAGCAAATTAATAGGATGTTTTATTTGGTCAAATTTGATGGTTTCTTTTTCACCTGTTTTAAGTTTAGTGAAAGTTGAAAAATACTCCAATACATTTTCCATGCTCCACCAAGCATTGAGTTCGTCCAATTCCCATCCAATTCTTATTCTTCTTTCATTCAAACGCACCACATCTCTAACTTCAGTGGAATCAAATTCTTCCATTTCCTGCTTTGCAACCCGAGTTATCAAAATTGCTCTCACCAAATCAGAACCGTCTAATTGTACTTTCCCTGCATTAAGGTTCATAAACAATTCCTGCTCCTTTGTGTTTTCAATTCTGTTTACAATGAGTTTTACATTATGTAACAATTTTTCTGTAAAGGATATTTTAACGACAGATACATTATCATTAAACCAATTATCAATTGTATGAATAGCTTCATACATAAAATAAATGTCTTGATAATCGTAATCTTTTCCATTTGATGCAGTTTCTAATAAAAATGCATCAAAATCATTATTGGCAACAATATTTGTCAGAAAAGAATTTTTGTTGGAAATTACCTGTTGTATGAAATCATTTGATGGCTCCCTTACGGAATATAATAATTTGGATTGTACCTTTTCTGATTCTCCAAGATATGCTAACAATAAAGCTAAAGTCGTAAGTCTTTGCTGACCGTCAACCACATTGAATTTGTTATCTGAATTCAAAACAACAGTAATATTTTGAAGACAATAAAATAAATCTTGATCACCACCAGTTTCAAATTCATTAATATCATCTAGCAACTGATATATTTGTTTATCAGTCCATTTGTAGCCTCGCTGATACTCCGGAATATTATATGATTGATTATCTTTCAAATAATCGCCAAAGACCCGTCCTACGCAATATATTAATTCTCTTGCCATTATCTGGTCAAAATATTTTCGTTTTACTATTTGTCAAATTTCCGGTCGTATTTCTGAATATTCCGAAAAGTCCTTTGGATCACTTTAACCACAAAACTTTCTGCGGAGCACTAAATCCCTCTTAAAGTAAATGTGCTGTTTAAGCTCGGGCTCCTGTCTGTCACTAGTGATCAAGATTCAAGTTTGTCCCATCGGTCTTGAAATTTTTCATTTTTTAATGGTGTCAAGTTAATAATTCCTCTTGTTGAATATTGCTTGAATTTTTCTCTTGCTTCAGATGCCGTTAACATGAAATACTCTGGATTCGCTAAGTTGTTCAAATTTACAAAAATGCAAAAAACGCCATCAATGAAATTTCCTTTGGTCATTGGCCACCCAACACTATTTTTGTTCTTAATCGCTTTCACTTGAATTGATATTGTCTTATTATTTTTGTTAGCGAATAAATCAATCGATTTTGCATTACCTAGTGTCATACCAACTGAAAAACTTCTTCTATAAAGTTCAGCAGCAACAAAATATTCGCCTGCTAAATGAGAGCTATTTTTTCCCATTGTAACAATAAAGGGTTAAAATTTCCTTATTATCATTTGTATAGTTATCTCCAAGTTTTTCAAATCCAATTTTCTCCAAGAGATGTCGCATGCCATCATTTTTTGTTGTTGCAAAAAATGATTTAGAAGTGCTGTTTTCTATCAGAAATTTGATTAGTTCCTCGCTAATTCCTTTTCGACGATGCGTTTCTTTCGTTACTGCATAACCAATTTCATACCTATAATCATCTGCAAGCTCCTCAACATTAGCTTTTTCAAAAATGGTTTTCTTATAATTTATGTCCGGATTTTTAATAGAAGCCACTCCAACAACTTTGTCGTCCAATTCACAGAAAGAAAGGAAGTCCGCAGTTTTTATTCTATTCAGAAGTCCATTTGCATTTACTTGATTGCCATCAACAACAATCTCATAAAACGTTTTTAGTTGGGCGTCACTGCAATTTTCAGGCTTGAATATTTTAATCGTCATTTTGGTTTTATATTGAACCATCAGTTTTTGCACTATCGTTGTTGCCTCACTGATAACTTATATATTAAGTGCTCACTAATAATCTCGAAAGATATGCAATTTATTCATATGTAGCGTAAGTGCTGAAAATAAAAAAAGCGCCATTCCCTCTCATTGCTTTGCAGGTGCCCAAGTGGAGAAACAAAGTAAACGGATAGTTGAGGTTTCGATGCATGTAGCCCATTTACGAAAACATGGTGTCTACTGCTGTTAACTGTTAACAAACATTTCGTGCGTTTTTGTTAAAGTCATGGCTCAGGAACACGGATATTGAATCCCGATTAGAGTCGAAAGATATGCACCCAATTTAAATATGGACTCGGGAAGGAGAAATAAATCTAAAATTAGATGCACGCAAGTTGTCAGCAGCAATAAAAATGCCCAAATCCTTATTCCGGACGAATTGAATTACGTACCGCTCCATTTCAGAATATGTCGCGAGATCTTTCCTTTATTACTAAAAAAATGTCAGTTAAAATTGTACATTTGGATGGCTATTCATCTTGAACTATTTTCCGATTTCTGTGAATTCCATAAAGGCTCAAGTGAAAACAATTCAAAGATCATAAATAAGTAAATTTGACGAACTGATTTCGTAAATGAAAGAATCGCACCGAGTAGAATTTAAACTGATACTGACCGACTCGTTCGAGAAAGAAGTTGTGGCCTTTCTGAACAGCCGTGAGGGCGGATTTATTTATGTGGGTATTGACGACAACGGAATAGCAAAAGGCATAGAACAATCCGATGAGATACAGCTTAAAATCAAAGACCGTTTAAGACACAACATTCTTCCTTCCTGTCTGGGATTGTTCGATATTATTGACGAAAAAGTTGACGGTAAAGATGTTTTGAAGATTATTGTAGCCAGTGGCCCGGAAAAACCCTATTATTTGAAAAAGCAGGGGATGTCGGAAAAGGGTTGTTTTATCCGCGTGGGAACGGCGGCTGAACCCATGCCTGTTAAAATGATCGAAAATATTTTTGCAAGGCGTACCCGTAATTCAATAGGGAAAATAATTTCTAATCGGCAGGACCTGAAATTCGAACAGCTTAAGATTTATTATGAAGAATCCGGCAAGAAATTAAACGCTCAGTTTGCATCAAACCTCGGACTTCATACGAAAGATAAGCATTTCAACTATGTTGCCTTCCTCGTTTCCGATGTTAATTCTGTTTCAATAAAAGTAGCCAAATACAAAGGCATTAACCGCGTCAACCTGGTCGAAAATAACGAATACGGATATTGTTCCATTATTAAGGCCACAAAACGGGTTTTGGACAAATTTGAGCTTGAAAACAAAACCCGCAGCCGCATTACATCTAAAGAGCGTATCGACACACGTCTTTGGAATGCTGTGGCTTTGCGCGAAGCAATTATCAACTCGATAGTTCACAACGATCACACAAGGGAAGTGCCGCCCAAATTTGAGATTTTCGACGACCGTATTGAGATTACCTCTGCCGGTAGTTTGCCTGATGATCTAAGCCGTAAAGAATTCTTTCAGGGTTTTTCCGTACCCCGCAACCAGGAACTCATGCGTATTTTCAAAGATCTGGAATTGGTGGAATACCTTGGATCAGGC
>CAZNRQ010000304.1:0-4688 GCA_964574845.1 uncultured Bacteroidales bacterium | reverse complement strand
TTAACTATTTGTAAAATGAATCCCCGCCTATTCCAGCTGATAGCCATGATTCATTAATATTATGATAAAAATGATAATATATTATATAATATAAATAAATGTATAAATTGTAAAAAATAAAGTTTTATGTTTAATGATTAATAATTAAAATATTTAACTATTTGTAAAATGAATCCCCGCCTATTCCAGCTGATAGCCATGATTCATTTGGATTTCCTGCTTTAGATTCTTTATTTCCTTCTAACGTTCCTCTTCCTTGATATTGATTTTGAGGAGTTAAAAATTTAGAAGCTGCTGCTTGAGCTATTGGCGCTAACATCTTTAATTGAGGGAATAATGAAGATGTTAAATTGACAACAGAAGGTAATACTGCACCTAATCCAGTTTTAATCTTTTCCCAGAATGATGTTGCAGTTGGTCTTAATCTTCCTTCATCTGCTGTAGTAATTGGACTATTTTGTACAAATTTAATTGCTTCTTCCTTTTGCATTTGAGATCCTCGATCTCCAAGAGATGTTGGAATATAATTTAAAAAGGTAGCATCAGGTAAACATTCATAATTACAATATATATCTATTTTGTAATTTAAAGAAGAAGGTACGCCATCTTGAATATAAATTAAAAATGAAAATCCTGTTTTAGATGTAGTAATATTATAATATTGTTCAAATGTTGGATCTAATGGGAAATATAATTCTCTTAAACCATTTAATGTATAATTTTCTTGAGTATAAAATGAATCCATAGCTAAATTAAAATCACCATATTTAGCTAAATTTGCATTTACAGTTCCAGAAGCTATATCATTAACATTTTGATCAAATACTATTGCTCCTCCAATTACTCCTTGAACTATATCTAATCTACCAATATATTTAACTACAATTGAAGCTGATACTAATCTATATTCATTATAGACTGCTGGAATTACTTGACCTATTGAAGCTGCGGTAAAAAAATTTGAAGAAGCTTGTCCAGTTAATGCAGCATTGTTATTAACATATAAGGTTGAATTGGTTCCTGATGCTGCGAGATAAAATGGATTAAACATTATAGCAGCATTTCCTGATGCGTTTGGTGCTACTGTAATTGAATTATGTAATTGAAATGAAGAAGTTGGAACTGGAATGGTAGAAGGTATTTTACTTCCTTTTGAATATTCAGGTTTTAATAACGCATTTAAATAATCATCTGATGATTCTTGTTTCATATGATTAAGTTGCTCAGCTAAACTTTTAACATTATCTATTTCGACTGTATCAGCTCTTAATGAATTATGCATATTGACTAACCATTCTAAGAATTTTTTTTCATATTGAGTAACTTGCATGGGTAAATTTGCTTTTCTGATTGGTGCCTCTTCTTCATCAATTGACATATTTAAAGATTTAAATCTTGAATCTTGATTAAAATTAGATCTCATAAAAAATATTATAAAAAATAAATAGATTAGTTTATATAGTTTTAATATTAAAATTCATTATCTAATTTAAATAATTCTAAATCAGTATGATCATTTCCGCTTGGTGTCTCTTCATTAATTTCCATTGCTATTCTACATACATCTTCAGCAATTGCTTCTGTATCTTTTAAAACTTCTAAAATAGATCTTGATTTAGAATCTTCATAAAGTTTTGTAACATCTTCAATTAGATTAGTAGTTTTTGATTTTTTAGATCTAGATTTTTTTATGGGTTTGGATTCTGATTCTATATTATTCTTTTTAGATCTGCATCTTTTAACTTTAGTTTTAATTTCATTTAAATTTTCCATGTTCATAATAATATTATAAAAAAAAATAGTTAAGAGTATTTATAGTTTAATAAAGATATTTTAATTAATTAAGATAAAACTCCACTTAAAGTAAATGTCATTGGGGAAGCATATGATATCATTATTGCAACTGGAAGTGTCCCAAAGTTAGCTAAATCAGTATATGGTATGTTAAAATTAGCTGTATCAAATCCCAAAGCTACAGTGCTTGCACTAGGAGCTATAATATTAAATTTTAACCCAGCTGCCAAAGAATAGCCATTTGATAATGCAGCTAGTTGTGACATTGGATTTGTTGTTCCAAATGATCTTCCTGTTTGAATTAGATTACCCGTGTTTGAGAAAATAATTGAATATACATCATCCGAATTTGATGCAGACCACGCAGGATTTGGAAAAGCATTTCCTGATGGTGTTACTGAATTGGTAAATGGTAATGCTTGTACTCCTACTTGTGCAGATGAAACTAAATATATTCCTATTTGTCCAGCTGTTCCATTCAGGTTTACTGAAGTAACAGTTAAAGTTAATGTAAATGGCATTGATAATGGTTTAGTTGAAACTAACCATTCAGTAGTAAATGCAAATGATCCTGGGCCAAATGCTTTAGTATCTGAGCCATTATCAAATATATTTTGACTTGATGATCCAGCATAACCAGTAAATCTATCTCCATATTTGTTTAATAATTTTTCAAGATAAGTATTCATTACTGCATTCTGAGCTACATATTTTTTTATTTGTTCATATCTATCATTTGCTGCTTTTTTTGATAATGTTTTATCTTTTCTTTCCATTAGATTATAAAATAATTAACGTATCTTATATATATTGTTAAAAAAATTTGCCGCGTTCGCTTCGCGAACGCGATTGGCCTTGCCCCGGAGCCTTGCAAGGCACAGTCGACGTAGATAATTTTTAAATTGCATTTAAAAATTTCGACTGTGCCTTGCAAGGCTCCGGGCTGGCCAATCGCGTCCTTTCCCGGTCTGTGATGGTACAAGGGAAGGTACAATAATTATTCATATTAATTATAAATAAAAATAACAATAAAATCAAGTTTTTTTTAAGAATTAAAATATTTAAAGAGAGCTATCATGAACGCTCGAAGGAACGTAAGAAGAGTCATTGTTAGATTCATTAGATTCTTCTTCTTCAGCTTCTTCTTCAGCTTCTTCTTCTTCAATAGGAATTTCATCATAAAAGGAATCATTATCTATAAACCCTGGTTCGAATGGGATGAGTCCGTGATTAGAAGCTGAGGTAGCAGTTCCTGGCCCCCAAGGTTGAGGCTGTACGAATGGTTGGGGCTCATTTTCATCAAACATAATAACATCAAAGTGAATTGGAGCAGCAGGTAAAGGGTTGAGTTCAATCACATTGGGTAATGGTAAGACTTCACCGAACATTAGATTGTTTAAGAAATTGTTTTGCTGCTGATTATAATTAATCGGATCAATAGGTAATGGATTAGGAGCTTCACTGTTCATCGAGGAATCAATCAGGTCAATAACTTCAATAACATTAGTCGAGTAATCATTTAAATCGATAATCGGGACTTCACTGTTCATCGAGGAATCAATTAGGTTTATGTTAGTTCCACTATAAATTGAAGAATCAATAAAATTAATATTATTTTGATTAAAATTCATTATTTTTTTAAGCTTAAAATAAATTTTTCAATTTATTTTTATATTAAAATAATTAAAATAATAAAAAAATTTATGGTTTAATGGAAGAAAATATTATAAAAATAATTAATTAAAAATAATTAATTAAAATTATTTTTAAAATTATTATTATCTTTTAATTCTTTCTTATTCTTCTTATAATCTTGAAGACGGCCCATAAAAGCATCACCAAAAACCATATCAACCTTATCGAGGAAATCTGGTCTAGTTCCATCTGGTCCCATATAAGTATCAATATCTATAAACAAACATTGAGTTTTAAATGCATCAGAATCAGTCCAAAAAGCTACAGTACTCAATTCATTAGTTAATACAATACAAGGAAGGCCACCTCTCCAAAAATAATTATAATATTTAGTATTAATACTGACAGGTTCACCTGATATTAAAGCTTTCCACATTTCTCGATCATTCCCAATATAAGATACATCATCTAATATAATTAACTTCGCTGTTTTCTCTTTATTCATGAATTCTTTAGCATCAAGTGAACCTCGACAATAAATATAATATGCTGGATCATTAACTAATCGTTTAGCAAATTCAGATTTTCCCAAACCTCTTTTCAAAGAGACAAGAAACAAAGCCTGACGTCTAATTACATCTTCAGTTATACAAAACTTAGTAAACCAGTTGTACATTGCTTTAATCTTTATCTCTTCTTCCTTATGTGAACCGAAATTTCTTCTTGATGGATCTCCTAACTTATTTAGTAAATGCGATGGGAAATTCCATTCAAATGGAGGAAGATCAGCCTGTTTAAGTAAATCATTGTAATTTTTATGAATTCTATCACCAAATAATAATAAATTTTTTGGATCTTTAGCTTGCAATAAAGAAGTCAAATCACTTGAGGATAATTCATTGTCTTTCACAATCATTTTCCATACTGATTCTTTGTCTTCTTCAATCGGTTCTTCTATAAAATCATTGTCTTTTTTGCAATATTGTTTTAATGCAAATGGATTCGCTGCTCTTTGAAACATTCCAAGAATTATTATTTCTTTTATTGTATTAGAAAAAGGTTTAATATTTCTTTTTACTGGATCCATAAATTTCACAAAACATTGAAAATGACATTTACCATTGTCAGTGCCATGTTCATGAGCAACTAAAATATTAATTGGTGATTGTCCTAAAGTATCTTTCATGTAAACTTTAATAAAATCTAAAATATCTTCTTTTGATAATTGTATATGAATATCTTTATTATCTTCTTTATTA
>CAZNRQ010000303.1:0-4696 GCA_964574845.1 uncultured Bacteroidales bacterium | reverse complement strand
TATCCGATGTCCCTTTGGGAGCCTTCCTGAGCGGAGGGATAGATTCATCTATTATTGTGGCTTTGGCATCAAGATTTACCAAGCAGTTGAACACTTTCTCCATCGGATTCAAAGACGAACCTTTTTTCGATGAGACCCGTTATGCCCAATTGGTTGCCAAAAAATACAACACCAACCACACGGTCTTTTCGCTGACCAACGACGACCTGTTTTCGGTACTCTTTGATGTGCTGGATTACCTCGACGACCCCTTTGCCGATTCTTCGGCCATTGCCGTAAATATCCTCAGCCGCAAGACCCGCGAAAAGGTGACCGTGGCCCTTTCGGGCGATGGAGCCGACGAATTGTTTGGAGGCTACCTGAAGCATTCCGCCGAATTGAAGATTCGAAATGCAGGGTTTAGCGGAAGCGTTCTCAAAACGCTGGCACCTTTGCTGAAACATTTGCCTCAATCGCGCAACTCTGCTTTATCGAACAAGGTGAGGCAGGCATCCAAATTTGCGAACGGATTGTCGCTTTCGGCTAAAGACCGTTACTGGCGCTGGTGCTCCTTTATTGATGAAGCAGATGCTGCCTTATTGATGAAACGGACCTGCGACCCTCAAGAATATCACAAACGCAGAAACTCCATCACAGACTTCATCAACCCGAACGGCAATTTGAACGATGTGCTGCTGGCCGACATGAATCATGTTTTAGTCAACGATATGCTCACCAAGGTCGATTTGATGTCGATGGCAAATTCTCTTGAAGTCAGGGTGCCTTTTTTGGATTATAATCTGGTAAATTATGTATTTTCGCTGCCGGATAAATATAAGGTCAATGGAAATACAGGAAAGCGAATTTTGCAGGATGCTTTCAGGAACTTATTGCCAGAAGAAATTTATCACAGACCTAAACATGGCTTTGAAGTTCCTCTCATCAAATGGTTCCGGAATGAGTTATTTTCTCTGATTAACGACGATTTGCTGGCAGATGATTTTATTGAAGAACAAAACATTTTCAATATAAGTGAAACAAAAAAAATTAAAATCCGTTTACAATCCAATAATCCGGGCGATGTTCATGCTCAAATATGGGGGTTAATAGTGTTTCAGTATTGGTGGAAAAAGAATATTAAAAAGTAAGGATTTATTGCATGCCAAGGATTTTAAGGATAATTAACCGTTTTAACCTGGGAGGACCCACCTATAATGCCTCCTATTTGACAAAATACCTGGCTCCTGAATTCAAAACCTTTTTATTGGGCGGACAGAAAGATGATTCTGAAGAAAATTCCGAGTACATTGTCCACAATCTTGGTCTGATTCCTGTCATTCTTCCTGAAATGCGGCGCACCATCAACCCTATGAAGGATCTGGCTGCCTATTCAAGAATCAAAGCCATTATTAAAGAGTTCAAACCTGATATCGTTCATACTCATGCTTCCAAAGCCGGAGCTCTGGGTCGCAGGGCTGCTTACAATATGGGAGTTCCTGTCATCATTCATACCTTTCATGGTCACGTTTTTGATGCTTACTTCAGCGGGGTAAGATCGTCGGTTTATCAGAATATTGAAAGAAATCTGGCAAAAAAGACTACCAAAATCATTGCCTTAAGCGAGGCTCAGAAATTCGACCTAGTAGAGAAATATAAAATATGTCCTGAGGAAAAAGTACAGATCATCCCACTTGGTTTTGATTTGAGCCGTTTTCGCGAAGATATGGAAGAGAAGCGGAAACAATTCCGTCACAATTTTAGCCTGGAAGATGATGAGATTGCTATAGGTATAGTTGGAAGGCTGGTTCCGATAAAAAATCACACCCTTTTTCTGGAGGGATTGAAATACGTGTGCGAAAACTCTAATAGGAAAATCAGAGCTTTCATTGTCGGCGATGGCGAGGATAAAGACAATCTGGTTCAGAAATGTATTGACCTGGGTTTGGATTATGCTGAAACTTCCGGAGAAAAGCGAAAAGGATTGGTAACTTTTACTTCCTGGATCAAGAATGTAGATTACGTATACGCTGGAATGGATATTGTTGCATTGACATCACTGAATGAAGGAACTCCTGTAAGTCTTATTGAAGCCCAGGCAGCCGGCAAATCTATTATCACCACCAATGTGGGAGGAATTGAGAACATTGTTGTTCCCGGAAAGACAGCGCTGCTTACAGAGAATAATAGTGTTGAGGAGTTTGGTAAAAAACTATTACAGCTGGTAGAGAACGATGCTATGCGACTACAATTCTCAGATAATGGATGGAATTTTGTAAGAGAAAAATTTCATGTTACACGATTGGTATCAGACATGAAACAACTTTACTATAAATTACTTGAAGAGAAAAAACAACTCAAGTGATAATTTATTAAATTTGTAGAAAATATTTTAGAATGAAGCGTTCAGCATATATCATATTCCTTCTGATCTTCATTGCAGGGTGCAAGGTTTTTGTACCATCGCAAATGCTGCGTCAGGAGAAATATCCTATATCTCAGTTTCCTGATACCCTAAAGCAAAAAGAATACAGAATAGCCCCAAACGATATTCTTCAGATCAATGTTTTCACCAATAATGGCGAAAAGATAATAGATCCTGTCGGTGATGATAAAGGACAGGTGGCACAGACCACTGCCCTTACTTATTTGGTTGAGCACGATGGGCTCGTCAAATTGCCTGTATTAGGTAGAACCCTTATAGGAGGCTTAACACTCAGAGAAGCTGAATCCATGCTGGAACAAAAGTATTCTGTTTATTTCAACTATCCCTTCGTACAAATTAAAGTGACCAATAACAGGGTTACCATTTTCCCGGGAGGACAAGGAAGTCAGGCTATGGTGGTTGTACTGGACAATCCAAATACTACCCTTTTTGAAGCATTGGCAAAAGCCGGCGGCATACAGGACGGCAAGGCTCATAAAATTAAACTTATCCGTGGCGACCTAAAAAATCCACAAGTCTTTAATATTGACCTTTCGACAGTTGAAGGTATGACCCAGGCCAATCTGATCCTTCAGGCTAACGATATTATCTATGTGAATCCAAGGTATAAAGTACCTTCAAAGATACTCGAAACCGTTACCCCGGTACTTTCCTTGGTGTCTACAATTCTTCTGATCTATGGTCTTTTTGTTAAATAGGAAGTAATGGCAAAGAAGAAGAAAATATCAGCCATAAATGACGAAATAGACATTAAGCTATTTTATTTCATTGTCAGGAAAAACTACTTTTTCCCGGTTGTCTTTTTGGTTATCGCACTGCTGGGGGCCTATTTATACCTCAGATATACTCATCCTATCTTTGAATCGAAGGCCATTATGCAGGTCGAGAAAAATGATGAAACCAATTCGTTATTTTCTCTTAATCCTTCCATGATGCAGGACGATAATTTCCTCGCAAAAAAAATAGAACTTTTACGGTCTGAGGTTTTTCTTCAGAGAGTTGCCAACCGATTGCCATTGAATATTTCCTATTATGTTAAAGGAACCGTTCTCGATTATGAGCAATATAATAAAGCTCCATTTAAAGTTGATGTAAGTGTTACAAATCCGGAGATCTACGACAAACCTATCAATATTGAATTTTTTGACAATTCAAAATGTGTGTTGACCTATAGGCTTGATAAGAACAAACGTTATTCACAGGAGATATATCTTAACCAAAAAGCAGTTTTCCCGGATGTGAATATTGTTATATCCAATATTGATTACAAATCCATTGATGAAAACACCAATTTCATTTCCGGTGATAAGTACTATTTCATTATTAACAACCCTGAAAACATTGTCCCCAATATCGCTTCGAAACTTACTATATCGGTAATGAATCAGGCAGCCAATACCATACTCATTGCATACAAAGATAAAAGCGCTGAGAAATCAACTGAAATTGTCAATACTATTGCTGAAGAATTTCAGGTGTACGATGTGGAAAAACAGGGCGAAAGTGTCGATAAGATACTTGAGTACATTGACAAGCGAATTGCCCTAATTTATGACACATTGGTTAACTCTCAGGGCGATATTGCCAATTTTTATCGTGAGCACAATATCGACACAAACTCTAATAAACCTTTGCCAAGCTTTACTTCAAGACTTAATGATTATCAAAACCAAATCGTCAATCTTGAACTTGAGGAGAATATTTATAACGAAATTGATAAAAATATCAAATCAACAAAGAATGTTGACATCTACAAACTTATTGCACTTACTTCAGGAAGTGAGTTTAAAGGATCTATTGGAAGTTTGCTTTCTACTTTGCAGGACCTTACTTTAAAACGGGAAAAGCTACTTTATAATGTCACTGAAAATAGCGGTCAGATAAAAGAGATAGACTATCAGATAACAATACAGAAGAAATTGATCACGGAAAGTATCAAATATCTTAAAGAAAACATCTCTCAAAGAAAAGTTGAAGTTTCAGACAAAATTAAGATGTACGAGGACAAACTGAACGTAAAAGAAAGTGATTACAACCCTATCGAACTGGCTAGTCTTCAGAGAATTTTCCAGATAAACGAAAACTATTACAGCCAGCTGATACAGAAAAAAGCAGAGTACTCTATTGATAAAGCCGGTTATGTTTCACAAAATGTAATCCTGCAGAAATCTACTATTGCTACTGAACCCATATTTCCCAACAAGAAAAGCATCTATCTGATCTCGATAATGGCGGCATTGTTATTAGGCTTGAGTATTATTGGCGTCAAATACA
>CAZNRQ010000302.1:0-4698 GCA_964574845.1 uncultured Bacteroidales bacterium | reverse complement strand
CTATTGTCTATTGTTATTTCCTGCAGCAATATAACAATTCAACAATTCCTCACAGAATCGCTAATTACAAAAAGACCTTAAGTGCCTTCCCGAAGAAATGCCTACGGCATAGGTACGACATTATTAAAAGTGATAATTAATCCGGGATACCAGCCATAAACCACTATTAAAATATCCAAATCTCAAATAACAAATAATAAATATCAAATAAGCACCAATCAGTAAATTATCAAATCCAAAACCTGGCTGGCATGGTTTGTACTTTTTGAATTTGTTTTTTCGTATTTATTTGTCTTTTGTCTATTGTCTATTGTTATTTCCTGCAGCAATATAACAATTCAACAATTCCTCACAGTCTAATAGCCTCACAGCCTAATAGTCTAACCCCGAAGGGGCCCCTATGGGGCAGTCTAACAGCCTTTCTTCAGCGCTTTCAACTCCTTCTCCAATTCATCTATTCGCGAGGTAATTTTCGGAAGGTTCTTAAAATGCACATACGACCGCAGGTATTCTTTGATATTGAAGGCAGGTGCACCTTGCACAATGGCACCTTCCTGCGTAATGCTCGCCGGAATGCCCGATTGAGCCTGAATCTTCACATTATCGGCAATGGTGATATGCCCTACAATGCCCACCTGACCGCCTATCACACAATTTCGGCCTATCTTGGTCGAGCCGGCAATGCCGGTCTGCGAAACAATCACGCTATACTCGCCCACCTCCACATTATGAGCAATCATGATCAGGTTGTCCAGCTTGCAGCCGCGTCTGATAATCGTCGAGCCGAGGGTAGCGCGGTCGATGCTGGTATTGGCGCCTATTTCCACATCATCTTCTATCACCACATTGCCTATCTGGGCAATCTTTTTATGGCTCAGGTCGGCTTGTTGTGTAAAGCCGAAACCGTCGGCGCCCAGCACCACGCCCGAATGCAGCGTACAATTCCGGCCTACCGTACAATCCGAATACACATTCACCGAAGCATACAGCGTACTGTTATCGCCTATCTGCACATTATCGCCCACATAGCAAAGCGGGTAAATCTTCACATTATTGCCTATCACCACGTTTTCGCCCACAAAAGCCAGGGCGCCCACATACACATTATTGCCTAATTTGGCCGAAGCAGCCACCTCAGCCCGCTCCGAGATACCGCTTTTGTTCAGTTTTATCTGATTATACATTTCCAGCAGCGTAGCAAAAGCCGTATAAGCGTTCTCCACCCTGATCAGCGTCATCGTCAGGGGTTGTTCGGGCACAAAATCGCTGTTCACTATCGCAATGGCGGCTTTCGACTGGTAAATATATTGCGTATAGGCAGGGTTCGCCAAAAAAGTCAGCGAATCGGCGTCGCCTTCTTCTATTTTCGAGAGTTTCGAAACGCTAGTCTCCGCGTTTCCTTCTATCTTTCCTCCAAGCACATCGGCCAGTTGTTGAGCAGTAAATTTCATCATCGCAACTCTTAAATTATCAATCAACAAAATTTAGAAAAACTTCCCAATACCCGACAAGTGGAGGAAAATTTTATTAACAGGTTTATCAATTAACGGGATTGTTCTCTAAACTGTGCGTCCTTGAAACTTTCCCATACGTGTTTGAAACTTTGCCGCACGTGTTTGAAACTTTCCCATGCGTGTTTGAAACTTTCACGCACGTGTTTGAAACTTTCCCGTGCGTGTTTGAAACTTTCCCGCACGTGTTTGAAACTTTCCCATGCGTGTTTGAAACTTTCACGCACGTGTTTGAAACTTTCCCATGCGTGTTTGAAACTTTCCCGTACGTGTTTGAAACTTTCCAGTGCGTGTTTGAAACTTTCATTTCGGCCAAAAACAAGCCTAAAACGGCGGATTATTGCACTAATTTCTTTTATTACAGCAATGTAAGCTTTCTACGACCCGGGGTGTAGCTCACTATAAAATTTGGGAAATCGGAAATAAAACATCCGAATTCCTCAAACTTCCTTCGGATAACACAAAAAATACTTCCTTATGGTCCGCGAAAGCAGCTCCGTATTGATCTGATCCGAACTTTGCGTAATATCGGTCACACGTCCATCGTGATAAAGCATACCTATCTTATCGAAAGCCGGGTTATAGGCATTGTTGGCCACCTCGTCCGTAAACACCAGATAGCCCACCTCCTCCTCGCTCAATTGGTATTTGGCCTTCGTCTGTTGTTTGATGCGGTCCACATATTCCGCATCGAAAGGCAGGTTTTGTATCTCAATGCGGGGCAGGTGGCGGTTCACAAGATTGCGGCTCATCATGGCCAGCACCTTATCGTCCGACCGCGTCCACATCTTTATGCTATAGAAAATATCCTGATCATCCAGCTTGGCGAAAGTATCCAGCAAATGCGGCATAGCCACAAATTCCTTAACGGAATAGGTAAGCTTAAGAAACATCTCCAGACTGGGTCCGGCAAAAACCTCCCGGCCTTGTTCCGAAAGATATTTGGCACGTTTCAGTATATGTATCAGCAGATTCTCGGCCGAGAGCACGGTTTTGTGCAAATACACCTGCCAATACATCAGCCGCCGGGCCACAATAAACTTCTCAATAGAATAAATCCCCTTACTATCCACCACCAGCTCGTCATCACACACATTCAGCATCTTGATGATACGGTCCGTACTGATCACCCCTTCCGAAACTCCCGTAAAAAAACTATCGCGCATCAGATAATCCAGCCTGTCCACATCCAGTTGGCTCGAAACCAGCTGATGCATAAACTTGCGTGGATATCGGTCTTCGAAAATCTGCACGGCAAGCTCCAGTTGCCCGCCAAACTCCCGGTTGAGCCTTTCCATAAAGTAATTCGAAAGGGTTTCATGCCCTATATGCTCCACCAGGGTATGTTCCAGCGCATGCGAAAAAGGCCCGTGGCCGATATCGTGCAGCAAAATAGCCAGCATCAGTCCTTCTCTTTCCTTCTCACTGATGTCCTGCTCCTTCATCCTGAGCATCTCCACCGCCTGCGACATCAGGTGCATGGCCCCCAGGGCATGCTGAAAGCGCGTATGGGTAGCTCCCGGATACACCAGGTAAGTCAGGCCCAATTGTTTGATATAGCGCAGGCGCTGAAAATAAGGATGTTCGATGATATCGAAAATTAAATCGTTGGGTATGGCAATAAAACCATGCACCGGGTCGTTTATGATTTTTCTTTTGTTATGGATCACAGGAATGGCTGTTTTATGCTTATCTTTGTGTAGTAATTAAAGGTCAATATTACGAAAAAATTCAATCATTTTAACTAAAAAAACACCCTGACGCAATGAGCAAAGTAAGGATATTATGGGTCGACGATGAAATTGATTTGCTGAAACCTCACATCATGTTTCTGCAGGAAAAAGGCTACGACGTAGTTACCTCCAACAATGGCGACGAGGGCCTCGATCTGATAGACGAAAGTATCTTCGACATTATTTTTCTTGACGAAAACATGCCCGGCATATCGGGCCTCGAAACCCTCACCCGCATCCGCAACGATTATCCCAACCTTCCTGTGGTGATGATCACCAAAAACGATCAGGAACATACTATGGAAGGCGCCATAGGTTCCAATATTTCTGATTATCTCATCAAACCGGTAAATCCTCACCAGATATTATTGTGCCTGAAAAAGAACCTCGAAAACAAACGTCTTGTCAGTGAAAAGACCACACAGGCCTATCAGCAGCAATTCCGAAGCATAGGCATGGAGATATCCAACCGCCTTTCGGCAGAAGAGTGGAAAGATATTTACAAAAAGATGGTCTATTGGGAACTGGAACTCGAAAAATCTAACGATGAAGCCATGAACGAAGTGCTGCTGATGCAAAAATCGGAAGCCAATGCCACCTTTGTCAAATTCTTCGAAAACAATTATCTCAAGTGGCTCAACGGCACAAGCGATGAAACCCCGGTACTGTCGCACACCCTTTTCCGCCAGAAACTTTTTCCAGAACTAAACAAGCCCAATCCTGTTTTTGTAATAGTAATCGACAATTTGCGTTATGATCAATGGAAAACCCTGCAGCCTACCATTGAAGATTACTATCATGTGAAGGAAGACGATCTGTTCTATAGCATACTGCCCTCGGCTACCCAATATTCGCGCAACTCAATCTTCAGCGGATTGTTACCTTCCGAGATAGAAAAGAAATATCCCAACTATTGGGTACAGGAAGACGAAGAAGGCACCAAGAACCAGTTTGAGAGCGAATTGATGCACGAGCAACTGAAACGCGTTGGCAAGGATGTAAAGTTCAACTACACCAAGATCACTAACCTCAATGCAGGAAAGAAATACGTTGAAAATCTCCCCAATCTGGTGAATAACAAACTGAATATTTTGGTTTATAATTTCGTGGATATGCTTTCGCATGCTTATACCGAAATGGAGGTGATTCGCGAACTTGCCGACGATGAATCGGCATACCGATCCTTAACATTATCCTGGTTCAAACATTCGCCCCTGCTTGATGTTATAAAATACCTTTCGGAACAAAAAATCAATCTTATCATCACCACTGACCACGGCAGTGTTAAGGTATCGAATCCCGTAAAAATACAGGGCGATAAAGCAACCAACACCAATCTGAGATATAAAGTGGGTAAAGCACTGGCCTATGATCACAGGCAGGTTTTTGAGGTAAGGAACCCACAAGACATTTTCCTTCCGAAGCTCAATGTTAGTAGTGCTTATGCTTTCTGC
>CAZNRQ010000301.1:0-4721 GCA_964574845.1 uncultured Bacteroidales bacterium | reverse complement strand
ACGATGGAATAGGCATGCCCATTCAGTCACTTCAAATACCTGCAACCGAAGGAGGAGGGCCAACCTCTCACATAGAAAGCAAATATTATTGGGGTCCGTCAGTGAGCTGGAACAATTATTTGAAGGCTTGGGTGATGTTAATGGCTAAATCTGAAGGGGCATCCTGGAAGGGGAGTAGCATCTATCTTTCGTTTAATAAAAATGAAATTTTAGAAGGCCCAAATTCACAGCAATGGACAAAGCCAGAATTGATTTTAACTAAACCCGGAAGTACGCTCTGGTATCCTGCCTTACAACCCATTGGAGACTCCAGTGCATCAACCAAAAAATTAACCAATTTAAATCTGGGCGAAAAGGCAAGACTGTTTTATAAAGATCAAACCAAAGATACCGCGGTTTATATTTCTGAATATGAGATCAGATTTAAAAAACTGTAAAGGAATAAAAAACCGCTTAGCTTAATGGTAAAGCGGTTTTTTATTTAAGGTTACTTTTTGATTAAAGGAAGCATGGCCATGTCATACATCTCTTTCATCATATCTGCCACTATTGGGATAGTCTTTTTAACTGAACCAGCATTATAAGGTGGGTGAGGATCATATTCTAAATCAAGCATCACTCCCTGTGTATATTTTTCCCCCATTAATTCATTTACGATCGCAAGAGACATGTCTAAGCCAGCTGTAACACCAGCAGAAGTCCAATATTTGCCGTCTCTGACCCAACGTTCTTGTTTAAATTTTGCACCATATCGATGCAGCATTTCTTCAGCTCGATACCAATTAGTGGTAGCGGATTTATCTTTCAATAAGCCAGCTGCCCCAAGGATCCAAGCGCCTGTGCAAACACTAGTGGTATAAGTGCTTGTTTTGTCGATTTCTTGGATCCAATTAATTACAGCAGTATCTAATGTTGTTTTGAAAGTCTCTGCTGCTCCTCCAGGAATGAGTAACATATCTAGGGTCCTAACATCCGAAATAGATTTATCAACTTTAAATTCAATACCTGATTGATTTTTTACGAATCCTTTTTCTTTTGCAACAAGGAAAACTTTACTGCCCATTAGTTGAGAGAGTACCTGATAGGGACCAATCGCATCCAAGGTATTAAAGCCGTTGTACACAAAAATGCCAATAGTTTTGAGTTTGATTTTAGGCTGTGTCATAATGATTGCCATCATTTCATTATGCCGTTTAGCTAATGAATCTGCAGTTTTATCTTGAGCTATTCCAAGCGTTGAAATAAAAAGGGTGAATGCGAATAGTGTTTTTTTCATTTGTGTTGTTTGTTTTTCTGTTTCCATAAATAAAATCCGGTGATAGATAAGAATCCTGGCGTTAAACCGAAAATAACATAAAGCCATCTGATAAGATTTCCTCCATAAGCCCCAACGTGCAATGGGAAGATCATTGATTCCAGATAATCTGAAAAGGGAGCTGACTGATAATTATTTTTCTTAATTATTTCCCCTGTAGACACATTCGTAATAATTTGATTAAGCTCGTTTCCAATGATGGTAGGTTGGTGATCTAATTTTCCATCAACAATTAGGTTTTTGTTTTTTCTAGTTGGAATACCAATATGAATATCGGTCATCTGCTGAACTGATAGAGCATGGTTCACCATACTATCAATATTATGTGTGATGACCATATTTTGAATGGATGCCACTGATTTTTCTTTCCATAAAACTGGATCAAAGGCAAATTTATTCAGCCAGAACCCTGTAAAAGCAATAATGATATTAAATAGTAATGCCCAAACACCAACTATACGATGAAGTGATGAATAAAATCCTCTAGAACTATTTCTATTTAATTTCACGCGTAAAGTAAGAACTGACCATATCTTCTTACGATACACAATCAATCCTGTGGTGACTGATATGAATAGCAAAATTCCAATTAAAACTGTCAATAATAAACCCGGGACTCCCCAATGAAAACTAAAATGAAATTGCAAAATCCAATGCATGATTCCGGTGCTAGGATTTCTATACCAGCCTTCCCGAATAATTTTACCTGTATAAGGATCCATTACCAATAAATACAAATCATAGGTATTGATATTGCCATCATTCCTGTATAATGTGAATTGATAGGCTGCACTTGGGACTTGATCAAAATTTCTCAAACTGATCCCATCAATTTTTGGATAAGCATGAACGATAATTCGATACATGCTGTCTAAAGAAATTTTTGATGGTCGAATAGCTACTTTATTTTCCGATTCATAAATCTTGCTATCAAGTTCTTTTCTGAATACCAACAAAGAGCCCGATAGTCCTAATGCCAATAAGAAAATACCAATGATCAAACCTGTATAACTATGCAATAGAAAGATTTTTCTAAAGAACTCAGTTTTTTTCATAAGAATTAATAATTGGGTTCTGAAAATCTATTGTCATGTAAAAAATCGAAATCACTTAGCGTATGTAGAAACATAATGATTTTAGCTTGTTCTTCTTTGTTTAATGAAATGCCTGGTTTTCCATCTTTATTCACCAAAAGCGGATCAAGTGTGGTACTTCGTTTAATACCTGAATTGTAGTGTTCTAACACTTGCTCTAAAGTTTCGTAAGAACCATCATGCATATACGGACCAGTAAAAGCAACATTTCTCAAACTTGGCACTTTAAACTTTCCTATATCAGCAGGGTTATCAGTTACTTCCGCTCTTCCTTTATCGCTTGAAAAATCGGAAGAAATGCCATTATTACGATAGCTTCCATCGGTGAACAAATCTGTAGCATGACAACTACTACACTTGGCTTGAAATAATCTCAATCCTTCTAATTCAATCGCAGTAAGGGTTTCTCCTTCTTTTCGAACATTCTTGTCGTATCTTGAATTTGCAGAAATCATCACACCCATAAATTGTGCAAATGCATGCAAAACCTCCACGGATGAGATTTTATCCACTCCAAAAGCACTCTTGAAAAGACTTTTATATTTTGCTGATGTATTCAATTTAAGTATAGCTGAATCTAATTTCATATCCATCTCAACTACATTCTCTAATGGGTTAACTGGCACAAAATCTAATTTTGGAACACCACCATCCCAGAAGAAACTCTTTTTGAAAAGTGCATTGAAAATGGGTAGGGCATTGCGTCTTCCTAATTGATCATCTACACCATGGCTTTTATCATGATCTGCTTGTATAAATGCAGCATATTGCTGGTGACAAGAGCCGCAGGAAATATCTCCGGTTCTAGAAAGTGATCCATCATAAAATAGCTTTCTACCTAATTCAAACCCTTCTTTCGTAAGCGGATTATTTGCAAAATCATAAGTTGGTTTTGGGAAATTCGAAGGAATTTCTAAAACCATTGGTTCTGGTTGAAAGGTTTTAACCGCAAAAGCGCTACTTATAATTAGTAGCACCATGCATAATGCCAGGCCAATCAACTTCCAGCTATGTGGTTGTTTAGTAGGTAACATTTTCTACATTGAAGATGTTGAAATAATTTTCTGCAATTTTTCCGGAAAAAGGTCCACCCATTGCACTTCTGTGTTCAGCAACTTTTAATGGGTTAACATTGTCAAAGAATTTGGCAATATCAACTTGAATATGAATGGTAGGGTGTTTTTTGCTTGATACCCTCATTTTTCCAAGATCAATCGTTTTGACTTTGATATTATTGATGGTCTTTGTTTCATATCCGCCATAACCACCAATATGGTACTGGAAATTTTTACTTAAGCTATCCACTTCATTAACCGTTTTTCCTTCCAATTTGAAGAAGATATAGCCTGAATTCCATACCCAATACATGCCTCTGGCTCTATCACCTACATCCAATGCGCCCGTTCTTTTGCTCACATCCATGGTGTTACGAACACTATCAACTCCAATGGTAAATGTGATTGATTTGTATTTACCTGCTGGTACACTGTTTAATTGTAGGGTATGTGAAGCTGTATCAAGATGTTTAACCAGAAAATAGCTATTGTCTTGCGGTACGATATATTCAGTACCATCTTTTTTGGTTAGTTTAATATTGCTGATGAAATAATTAAGTGTAACAAAACTTAGCTTTTCTCCAAAAGCAGTAGTGTATTCTTTTTTAAATTCAAAAGGGACCGTTCCAAAAACATTTTTGAATTCAAGGCTGAATCCTGTTTTATTTAGCTTAGTAGAGTCTTTTACAGTTGCAGAAACAGATATACTAAATAATAAGGCTATTATAATTGCTGTGTTTTTCATATTAATGTTTTTCGGCTTTAAATTTCCCTAAAATCTCATGAAATGTATTGTGTGCCTTGTGTAATAAGGGCTTTAATTCAGCATCTGTTTTTTTTGCCTTGACAGCGGCATCAACATCTTTTGTTTCAAGTACAAGTCTTTCTGTTAGTGGTTTATATGTTGCTGTAGCTAATCCTGCAGGCAATGGAGCCGCATTTAATTTTTGCGCTCTGTCTAAAAGCAAGTAAGAACTGTCTTTTGCAGTGGAATAGTTACCTTTTTCAGCGGTATGAAACACAGGGCTCACCAGATCATGAAAATCATTCAATTCTTTCCATGAAATTTTTGCTTCTTTTTGAGCAAAAAGGGTTGATGTGAGTATTAAAGAGAATATTATAAATAGGATCTTTTTCATGTTTTTATTTTTTGTATATTAAAGTGCTAATGTTAAATGAATCATTCCTTTGATTTTCAAATTTGTTTGGCCCTTTGCAAACTCTTGAGATATAGGAGTTTGGATATTACCCCCAATA
>CAZNRQ010000300.1:0-4725 GCA_964574845.1 uncultured Bacteroidales bacterium | reverse complement strand
AAGGGAATATCAAAACCTATTGGATGTTGAAGCACAAATAAAAGATTTAACATAAATTTGTATGAGTAAAACCATATTGTAAATATCAGTAAACAAGCTACTATAAATTTTTTTTTACCAAAATAAAAAAAATTTGCTATTTTTCAAAAAATGGTTATATTTGAGCCCTGAAGTTTTATTGCAAAAAACACATACTAGCGCTTATCTGATATAAAAGACGACCCTGATTTTTGACCGAAGAAATATCCTATACGTTTTGCAATAGAATTTCCTGAATTTGAATTTGAGTTTTTGGTCTAAATATTTTTGTTGTAGATAGGTCTAATAGTTTAAATACTATTGAATTTTCTTAGTGCACTCGGCTGCGCTTATATTTCAGCACATGTATTTATCCAAAAAAATTAAATAACGGACCTGTCCCGATCAGGCAATTTTTTATCGGGGGCGGAACTGAAAAGCCAGATGAGTAAGACAACTAAATGCCAAATATTATGAAAAGACTTTTATTTTTACTTTTTTTTGTTATAATTAATTATAGCTATAACGCAAATGCACAATGTAATTGCTCGTTTAGTGGAACACTTAGTCCATCTTATATTTTAATTCCTACATCTTCATGGCTGACAATTTCGCAAAGAGCTGGATATTACGGAATCTATAATGTGTGCTCCGGCATAACTTATGAGTGGTCATACTGCACAGCAGATGGTGGATCTGGCGCATCAGCAAGTAATGATTTACGACTGAATTTATTTAATAATGCCAGTAATGCATATATTACATGTAGTGGTGATTATGGATGTACACCTACCCAAGCTCCCAAAATTACATGGACTGCTACATTTACTGGGGCCGTTAGGGTATTAACGAGCCAGTACATTTCATCATCTCAACCTTGCCTGTCCAATACAACAAATGTAACATTGGCGTATCGCAAAACATCATCTTCACCACCAAATAATGATGTATGCAGCAGCAGTGCTGCTATTTCTTTGACTCCATCTTCATCCTGTAATCCAACAGCGGGTGATATTTGTGGTGCTACGGAAACATATAATCCAAGCACGTGCAGTGGTAGTACAAGCAATGTAGCACAAGATGTGTGGTTTAAATTTATAGCTACGTCAGCAAGTCATTCAATAATTGTTGATCCAAGCACCGGTTTAGATGCAGTTATAGGTCTGTATTCTTCTTGCAGTAGCGGAAGTCTTATTAGCTGTATTGATAACGGTGGTGGAGAAGGTAATATTGAAACACTCACGTATTCTAGCTTTACAGTTGGTAATACTTATTATGTAAGAGTTTACGATTATATTGGTGGTGCACCAACTACTACTGATTTTACTATTTGCGTTACAACTTCTTGTACACCAATTACTTCAGTCACTCAGCAACCACAAAGTCAATCAATTTGTAGTGGGAATCCGGCTACATTAACAGCTGAAGGAAATGGTTCAACTCCTCATACATACCAATGGTATAGCACAACAAGTGGGTTATTATCGGGAGAAACAAATTCTTCTTATACCACTTCAACTGCGGGTAGCTATTATTGTATCATCAAAAATTGTTCTGGCGCTAACCAGGTTACAAGTAGTACTGCAATATTAACTGTCACCCCTAGTCCCGTCACTCCAGTTATTGCTGCACAAGGAGGTGTTACAAGTTTTTGTCAAGGAAATTCTACGACTTTGCAAGTTACTAATTCTGGATCTTGCTCTAGTTGTACTTGGACTTGGAGTAATGGAAGTTCGGGTCAGAGTATTTCGGTTAATAGTGCGGGTACATATTATTGTACATCATCAAATGCCTGTCCTGGAAATAGTCCTCAATCAAATCAAATTCAAATTACAGTCACTCCTGCCCCAACAACACCTGTAATTACTGCGCAAGGAGGTATTACAAGCTTTTGTCAAGGAACTGGTTCTACAACTTTATTGGTAAGTACCCCGTGCACTGGATGTACTTATTCTTGGTCACCAACAGGAAGTGGAACAAGTATATCAGTTACTACTGCCGGTACATATTATTGTACAGCTTCTAATTCTTGTCCTGGTACAAGCTCACCATCAAATTCAATTGTGATTACAATTAATACGGCGCCAACTGTATCTTTTTCTCAATATAGTTCAGATGGACTGAATTATAATTTTACAGATAATTCTTATAGCAATCCATCACCAATCTCATGGCTTTGGAATTTTGGGGATGGAGGGACATCAACACAACAGTCTCCATCGCATACTTATGCAAATAATAGTACTTACAATGTTTCTTTACAGGTTTGCAATATCTGTGGCTGCAATTCGACAAGTCATAGTGTTAGCATTAATGAATATCAAGTATTAAACATTAAAAATATTACAATAATCCCCAATCCTATTTCGAAATCTGCATTAATTAATTTCACAGTTGTTAAACCAGAAAAAATCTCAATTAATCTCTATGATATGATTGGAAAGAAAGTAACCGCAATTAGCGAATCCGAATATAATCCAGGGGAGTATTCAATCTCTTTCGAAAGACCAACAAATCTTCCATCTGGGACCTACTTTATTAAATTTGATATTGATAATTCTTCAGAAAAGTTTAAAGTAGTTTTTAATTAGACAAAGATGAAAAAACTAATTATTTTTGTATATTTCATTTCAATTTCTTTGGTAGTATGTGCCAAACAAATTGATGAATACACCGCCAAAAAGGTTGGGAAAAACTTTTTAATTTCACAAAACAAAGAAATTAAAAGTACTAATGATTTATCTTTAATTTTTACGGCCAAGCAGGAGTTCGGGATATTTAAGAAAAGCAAACAAGCAAAAAAATATTTTTATATTTTTAACTGCACTGATTCAAAAGGATTCGTTATTGTTTCTGCTGATGACATAGTTGTTCCAATATTAGGATATTCTATAAATAACTCCTTTGAGGTAACCCAAATGCCGGATAACCTTGAATGGTGGTTACAAAACTATTGTGAACAAATTCAATTTGCTTTAGATGATAATCTATTACCTACAGATGAAAATAAGGGGAAATGGATTTATTTGCAAAATGGTCTAAATCTAAAACTTAATAGTAAATCGAATGTTGGTCCCTTATTGCAAACGGAATGGGACCAAAGCCCATATTATAATGATTTGTGCCCAGATAATAATACTGGGATTCATGCAGTAACTGGTTGTTGTGCAACAGCTATGGCACAGATAATGAAATTTTGGAATTATCCTTCTACCGGAACCAGTTCTCACTCATATTCAGACCCCTTAAATTATGATCAAAATAATAATCCGATTTCTGGATCAAGTTATGGGCTGCAAACTGTAAATTTTGGAACGACAACCTATAATTGGTCTGCTATGCCTAATAGTTTGACTTCTACAAATAATGCAGTTGCAGCATTAATGTATCATTGTGGCGTAAGTGTTGAGATGAATTATTCAGTCGGGGGTAGTGGTGCATGGGTATTAACAAATGACCAGGCAGGAAATCATCCAGCTTCAGCCGAACATGCATATACAACCTATTTCGGATATAATTCTTCGACTTTACAAGGTAAAAGACGTTCCAATTATCCTGTTGATGCTGATTGGATTGCTCTTCTTAAGAATGAATTAGATAATTCTCGACCTATTCAATATGCGGGATGGAATAGTGCAAACACATCTGCACATACCTGGGTATGTGATGGATATGATCAAAATGATTATTTTCATATGAATTGGGGGTGGAGTGGCAATCATGATGATTATTTTACAATCGATTTAACAAATGAATCTGGTACTTCAATTTTACCATATAAATATTTTGAACAAGTATTAATAGGCATTGAACCAAATGGTGGCTCATGCATATATACGTTATCGGCAAATTCTAATACTTTTTCTTCTTCAGGTGGACCAGGGAGTTTTAATATCAATACATCAACTAATTGTGGTTGGACTGCTATATCAAATAATCCGTCTTGGATACACGTTTCAACACCAAGTGGCACTGGCAGTGGTTCTGTGAGCTATACTGTAGATGCAAATACTAGTTCTGGGACACTTATTGGGACAATAACAATTATTGGATTAACTTCTAATTTAACGTATACTATTTATGAAACGGGCTTAAATTGTTCGTACAATCTAATTCCGCAGTACTCAACCCCTTTTTCTTCAACTGGAGGAACTGGTACTTTTTCATTAACAACAAATAGTAGTTGCCAATGGTCAGCATATTCTAATGACCCTTCTTGGCTACATATAACTTCTTCAACAAGCGGAACTGGTAATAATTCTATATCATATTATGTTGATCCAAATTTAACTACAAATTCTTTGATAGGAACAATTTCAGTGGCCGATCAAGTATTTACGGTTACAGAAAATGGCAATTCTATAAACTGTGAAGTATCAATTCCTTCCGGAGAAATGGTTGTCCCGAATAATCAATTCAATTATAGCTTCAATTATAGTATTAATTCATTATGTTCTTTTTCAGCATTTTCAAGCAGTCCTGAATGGTTAACAAACCTTAGTACGACCAATACACTAGTGATTTTCCATGTAACTGATAATTACAGCTATTTCCCGAGAACAGGGTATATTTATGTTAATGGAGCATTTAAAAAAATTGTGCAAGAAGGAAATTATGGAATTGGAATAGATGAAATATCGGAATTAGGTAAAATAAAAATTTATCCAAATCCAACTAATTCTTCTTTAAAAATCGAATCAGAAAAGG
>CAZNRQ010000299.1:0-4733 GCA_964574845.1 uncultured Bacteroidales bacterium | reverse complement strand
GCCTGAATCCAGGAAGTAGTATTCAAAATCCACACCATATTTCCTGAGATCTTCGAAAGCCCGTTTGGGTACTCCATTATTAAAAGGGCCATAGACAAAGGAATCGTTGACATTCATTTTCACAACCTGCGCGACTATTCGCTGAACAAGCACCGCAATGTGGATGATTATCCTTATGGGGGAGGAGCAGGCATGGTGATGATGATTGAACCTATTGCCAACTGCATCGAAAAACTTAAATCGGAACGAAACTATGACGAGGTGATCTATACCAGCCCTGACGGAGAGGTTTTGGAACAAAAAATTTCGAATCAGATATCAACCATGGAGAACATCATTATTTTGTGCGGGCATTATAAAGGAATAGATGAGCGGATCAGAGAGCATTTTATTACGAGGGAGATTTCCATAGGAAATTATGTTCTTTCCGGAGGCGAGTTGGCGGCCATGGTTTTATGCGATAGTGTGATCCGTTTGATACCAGGTGTGATTGGTGATGAGACTTCTGCCCTCTCGGATTCCTTTCAGGATGGATTGCTGGCTCCGCCGGTATATACCCGTCCGGCAGATTATAATGACTGGAAGGTTCCGGATGTTTTATTGTCGGGTAATGATGCCGAAATATTAAAGTGGAGAACTGAACAATCGCTGGCTAGAACAAAACAAAGACGCCCTGAAATGCTGGATTGAGATAATTTAAAAATCTAAAAATGATCTTTTTTAAAAAAATCGTCACAGGTATAGCCTTTTATTAAAAAAATATAGTATTTTTGCACTCCAATTTCAAAAAAGCATTGTCATGAATAAGACAGAAACCATCAAGTTTGTAGAAGATACAATGAATGTATTGCCCGAATATCCTGTATTTAAGGCAGGTGATACTATCACTGTTCATTATAAAATTAAAGAAGGAAATAAAGAACGTATACAGCAGTATCAAGGTGTGGTAATACAGAGATCAGGCGAAGGTAGCAAAGAAACTTTTACTGTTCGAAAGATGTCAGGAAACATCGGTGTGGAAAGAATTTTCCCTATCGCTTCGCCATTCATTGATAAAATTGAAGTAAACAAAAAAGGTGCTGTTCGCAGGGCACGTATTTTCTACCTGAGAGATCTCACCGGTAAGAAAGCCCGTATCAAAGAAAAGAAAAAAGCACAAGTAAAGAAATAAATGAAAAACCTCCGATTCGGAGGTTTTTTTTTGCCATTATATTTGATAATGTAATGTGTCAATCTGGTTTTCAAAAAAATATTACTGTATGATCTTATCCGCTATTGAAATTCCCGCCAGGTATCCTGTGGAAAAAGCAATCTGAAGATTATAACCTCCCGTATCCGCATCCAGATCCAGAACCTCACCTGTGAAATACAGGTTTTTGACCAGCTTAGATTCCATGGTTTTCGGATGTATCTCTTTTACCGAAACTCCGCCTCCTGTTATTATGGCCCTGTTGTAACCTCCGTGGCCGGAAATATTTATGGTAAAGTTTTTCAGCAGGGCGAGAATCCTTTTTCTTTCGACCGCGGTCAGTTGGTTGCACTTTTGTCGTATGTCAACCTCAGCAAGGCTCATGAAAACCCTGAGCAATTGAGTTGGCAATAGTCCCTGAAGCAATTCATATACTTCGGACCTACCCAGGTTGTCGATATCTCTGGTAATGCGATTATCAAGTTTTTCAGGAGAAAGACCCGGTTTTAGGTCGATGCTGAGTCGGATGTTTTTCTTTTCTAAAAGATCTTTTATACATTTTCTGCTCAGGGTAAGTATTATCGGACCTTCGACACCATTCTCATAAAAATCAAGTTCCCCGAAAGCCTTATACTTTTCTTTATTGTCGACAAAAATCGAAGCTCCTACATTTCTTAAATGAAGACCATGAAGTTTTTTTACGAACTCATCGCTTGAAGTAAGAGGTACCAGCATAGGATACAGATCGCTGACAGAATGTCCGCTTGTTTTTCCAAACTTATATCCATCACCGGTTGAGCCCGTGACAGGATAAGATATCCCGCCCGTGGCGATAACAACAGAATCACCTAAAATGATTCTGTCATCAACGGTAATAACTCCTTTGGCAACTTTTTCTTTGATGATAATCTCTTTTACGGCTGTATTGCATTCTATCATGACTCCGGTTTTACTCAACCACCTGACCATGGCATCAACCAATTCAGTAGCTTTATCGCTGACGGGAAAAACCCTTCCACCTTGTTCATTTTTTGTTTTTACCCCAATCCCTTCAAAGAATGCGATCAACTCATCGGAAAAGAAGACAGAAAAAGCATTGTAAAGAAAGCGGTTGTCGGGTCCAACATGATCCAGAAAAGCCTCCTTTTCGGCAATATTGGTGATATTGCATCGCCCTTTGCCCGTGATACGGAGCTTACAACCCGGCATTTTCATTTTTTCTATCAACAAAACCCTTGCTCCACCTAAGGCTGCCTGCCCTGCACACATCATCCCGGATGCACCCGCACCAATAACTATTACATCGTAATTCATCTTCAGACAGATTTGATTGGCTAAAGTACCATTAAATTTTTAATAAATAATGTTGCTATTAATACAAAAAGTTTTTATAATTTTGGTATCAAATTTGACTATCTGGAAAAATTCTAAATAATAATTCATAAATTCAGGAGGTATAATGTTTAAAGAATTCGATCCCGCAGACGATAAAATCCTTAGAGTAATCGATAATGAGGGAAAAATAATCAATAAAAAATGGATGCCCCAATTGGATGATAAGTTGATCCGGAAAGCATATAACGATATGCTTTTTGCCAGAGTTGCTGACAATATGGCAGTTTCTTATCAACGTCAGGGCAGAATGTTCACTTATCCACCCAATTTGGGACAGGAAGCCATCTCAGGGGCCTTAGGAAGTCTAATGACAGAGGAAGACTGGCTAGTGCCGGCTTTTCGCGAATTGGGAGCCTGGCTTGCCAAAGGAGCGACTCTGAAAGATATCTTTCTTTATTTTAAAGGAAATGAAGAAGGCACCGCTTTTAGAAATGTGAAGAAAATGCTACCTATTGCTGTTCCCATTGCATCGCAGTTGTTGCATGCTGCCGGTATTGGTTACGCCATAAAATTAAGAAATGAGAAAGATGTAGTATACACAATTGTAGGCGACGGTGGTACTTCGGAAGGCGATTTTCATGAAGCTTTGAATTTTGCTGCAGTCTGGAAGGTGCCTGTGATATTCGTGGTGCAGAACAATCAGTTTGCAATTTCAGTGCCTTTCAGCAAACAAACGGCTTCCATCAACATCGCAGTGAAGTCGATGGCATACGGAATGCCCGGTATTAAAGTGGATGGCAACGACTATTTTGCCATGTACAGCGCTTTGGATCATGCAAGAAAGCATGCTTTGGAAGGCAATGGACCTGTTTTGATAGAGGCCTTAACTTACCGTAAAGGAGCACATACTACTTCGGATGACCCAACAAAATACAGGACCAAAGAAGAGGAAGACAAATGGGCATTGACTGACCCTTTGATGAGGTTGAATAAATTTCTGAAAGCAAAGAAATTGATCACCGACAAAGAGGAAGAGACCCTGACCGCAGAATATAAAAAGGAAGTCGACAGAAGTTTCGAGGAGGCTGAAAATAATCCTCCGACAGTTTTGGAAGATGTTTTCAAATACACTTACGTTGACATGCCCGATGATCTGAAGATTCAGCAAATGGAGCATGAGAAGTTTTTAAAATGGAAGGAGGCACAGAAATGAAAGTAATGAATATGGTCCAGGCTATAAATAATGCCCTGGAATTAAAATTAAAAGAAGACCCTAATATCGTATTGTATGGCGAGGATGCCGGTTATGAAGGCGGAGTATTTCGTGTAACGGAAGGTTTGCAGGAAAAATTTGGTGAAAAACGTGTATTTGATTCGCCTCTGGCTGAATCAGGAATTGTAGGAACGGCAGTCGGTATGGCCATAGCCGGTTTGAGACCCATTGTGGAACTTCAGTTTTGCGGATTTGTTTACCCAGCTTTCAACCAGATCATTTCTCATGCGGCTCGTATACATAACCGCACCCGTGGCAAGTTCAAAACTCCCATGGTGATTCGTTTCCCTTATGGCGGAGGTATCAACGCACTAGAACATCATTCGGAGAGTATGGAATCCATGTTCGGGCATATTCCGGGACTTAAGGTGATCATACCTTCTACACCCCATGATGCCAAAGGTATGCTGATAGCCGCTATCGAAAGCGATGACACGGTTATGTTCATGGAGCCCAAAAGAATTTACAGGGCCATCAAGCAGGAAGTTTCGGAAGAAAAATATTCTATTCCTATTGGAAAAGCCAAAGTGCTGACAGCAGGCGATGATATTACTGTGGTGGCTTACGGCGCCATGATACGCGAAGTGCAGAAAGCTATGGTGATGGCCAAAAGCAAGAACATTTCGGTCGAACTGATAGACCTGAGAAGTATTTATCCTTTGGACAAAGAGACCATCATCAAATCGGTTCAGAAGACCGGACGACTGATGATAGTGACCGAAGAACCCAAATCTTTTGGTGTGGCTGCCGAGCTTACCGCCATTGCTAACGAAGAAGCATTCCTTTATCTGGAAGCTCCTGTAAAACGTGTAGCCGGTTTTGATACCATTGTTCCTTTGCCTGCAACGGAACATTTCTACATGATCACTCCTGAGAAGATCTTTTATGAATTGGAAAAAGTTGTAAAATTTTAAAATTATTACGGATGAGATACAT
>CAZNRQ010000298.1:2791-4742 GCA_964574845.1 uncultured Bacteroidales bacterium | reverse complement strand
CATTAGTTGTTATTTGCTTTCAAAATGTATCTTTGACTTATTGATAAACACCATAATACGCTGATTTCCGGATGATTTACAGTTGTGATTTGCTTTCAAAATGTATCTTTGACTTATTGATAAACACCATATCAAGATATAATTCAACAACAACAATGCTTTAAGGGATGTTTGTCAATAAAAAAAACGAGGTGTTATCAAACAATTATCCGGGCTTGTCCCGGATTTTTTGTTTCTAATCGGATTAAAATAGCTCTAATTGTTGCGGAACATTCGGTAATTCTACTTGTTTTGAACCGTAAAATAATTCCATTTCACCGAATTGTTTATCTGTAATTTGTAATATTCCTATTTTCCCATGTTCCGGTAAATTTTTTTTAACTCTTTTGCTGTGTACAGTAGCATTTTCGGAGCTGGAATTATGCCGCACGTACATACTAAACTGAAACATACTGAATCCGTCTTTCTGTAATTCCTTACGGAAACGGGAAGCTACTTTGCGTTCCTTTTTCGTTTCGGTTGGCAGGTCATACATTACGAGTGTCCACATAATTCTGTATGCGTTTAAACGGTCGGCACTTATTGACATTTTTTAAATGAATTTATATAAATTCGGGATACACCAGTTTACGTTGGTCTCCGCCAAAACACTTTACCAAACTTACAGCCGTGCGTTGCGTTGCATTCATCAATGGACTTTTTTCACCATCCATAAGCACATCCATTGCCGGAATCTGCAATAACAGAGCTTTTATTTCCTTCGGAATATCTTCGTTGATTCCCTTCTCTTCAATAATAGAATAGACCACTTTATCCACATAGGGGCGGTAAGGTTCCATCAAATCATCAGCAAGGCAATATGCATTGTAGCGGTTGTGATGGAAAATACCAAGTGTAGGAAGCAACCCTGCACCTACAATACTTCGTGCCATAGTAGCACGCAATAAAGCATAGCCGTAGTTTAAGTAGTTGTTGGGAGGTAGCCCCTCCCTGAAACGTTTAAAAGAACTTACGGTGGGAAGATTGTTAAATATTTTTCCCCAATAGTGCGCTGCTGCTGTGGCTTAGCAATTGTCGGTATCACCACTTTTTACATTGCGGTAAAGTGGAATCAAATAGCTATTGTCAATGTTTTTGCTGCCGAACATCGCAGCTTGGTTTTTTATTTTTTGCGAAATAGTTTGCGCCCACAATTGTTTTTTCAATGGTTCGGTTGCATCCAATTGTGCGCGAAAACGTTCATTTTGTATTGTGTTGCCACATAAAGGAAGCATCAATCCGGTAGGGTGATGGGTGCTATCGCAAGTAATAAGTGCAACATTATTATCAAGCAAGGCTTCTATTAATGCTTGTGTAATGGTTATTTGCTTATGGTCAAGTATTACAATGCCAATATCTTCTATAGGAATACTTGCCGATGCTTCTTTTTTGAAGTGTTCCGGTACTGTTTCGTTTTTCTCAACTTCCGGCAAACGCAAAACCAATTGGGCGTGTGTAAGGCTCAAATATGAAGGATTTCCGAAGTAGAGGGTGCGTTTTATCATTTATTTAATTAAAATAACCATTTTATTTTACCATCTGAATGGATATTAAAATCAACATTTTCAATAGCACAATTTAATTTATCACAAGTCAATTCTAATCGTGGTTGATACTTGTCAAAAATTAATTCTTTCTCACCTTTTTCTAATTCTCCATCTGGTCTCGCTTCAATATGGGATTGCAAATACAGGTATGCAGTGGTTGGTCCAAGTTCATTGAATTTAAGAACTTTAAAAACTCTGTTATTTAATTCTTGTAATTTCAGTTCTTGTAATTCTTCTTTTATTTCTTTATAAAAAATAACTTTGTCTCCTGCTTTAATAATAGTTTTCAATTTTAACTCTACTATGTTTTTACCGCTACCTTTTTGAAGTTTTTGAAATTCAGGTTCTTTTTTAATTTCGTAAAT
>CAZNRQ010000298.1:0-2781 GCA_964574845.1 uncultured Bacteroidales bacterium | reverse complement strand
ATAGCTTTTTCTTTAGAAAGAAATCCGACACCCGCTTTTACCCTGCATCTTAAATGTCTTATAGATTTACCATTAAAATCTACAACTTCCTCTATTCTGCTTCCGTCTTCAATTTGTTTTTTGATATGTTTTTTTAGCAACTCGTCTATTACAATATCTTTATCAATATTTATTTCATTAATAGATTTTCTTTTTACTATCCAAATTTCATCTGCTTCATCTTTTTGTTTTAAAATATATTTCCCATTTTCTTTTAAAACATAGCCACTTTCGTTTCGTTCAGAAATTTTTATTGCTCCGAAGTAACTATCTTTGTGAAGTCCACCTCTTATTGAATCTCCTTGCATTATCATAGGAATATTTTTCCCTTCTTTATCTTTTAAAAGCTGCTTAGTTTTTTCATCTCTCAAATAAACAATCTTTCCCCTCTTACGGACTTTCTTTTTTGTTTCTGTTAAAGTTTGGTCTTTTTTAACGTGATTAATTAAAACAGTTTCTTCTATATTTTGAATGTGAGAAATAGCAAATTCTCCATAAGGAATCGTTCTGAAATTTCGTGTGTCGGAATAATACTTTTTCAAAATATCTTCTCGTTTTGCAGAGCCGGGAATAAGTGTAAGTATAGCGGCATCCTTTGCGTGATGACTATGTTTAGATCGGTCTTTTTTCTCATCACCCATAATTCCATATATTTTACGAAAATCTGCTGTAATACTTCCTTTTTGAACATCCACCTTACTAAACACCGTTTTCATATACGCTCTCGCATATTTTGTTATAATCTGAGTGTCCACCAATTGACTGTTCTTCCACCAATTAGGAATTTCTTTAAGGGTAAAAGTTTTTACTTTTTTATCCCAATAGTCTAATTCAAATTGAAGTAAATGTCTTTTGCGTATGGAATCGTTTTTAGCTGCTATATCTTGGATTTTTTTAGTTCTTATTTTATTATCATCAATTAATTTTCGCAGACTCTCAACTTTATCTTTCCATTTTTTAAATTTTGGTTCTATTGCTGGGTAGCCGTTCCAATCAACGGTATAATTTTTTAATTGTGTTGGCATTTGTTTTTTCTTGACTTCTCTATTATAATGAGCATCACAAATAGTAAGGTTGGCAAGAGAGTTATCAAAAGAATCCTTTATTGGTAATGTATGTTCGAAATCATAAGAAACACCATCAAATAAATCTGTAATTCCAATCATTTTCCCCGTATAAAAACATTGACATTGTTGCTCTTTCCATAAACGGTATTTTTGAACATCTTCTTTTAAGGCTTTTACTTCTTTATATAAATCTGCTCCATTATCTAATTGCTCCCACCATAAACGCACTTTATTAATATTGTCTGCATCATTTTCATTTAAGTTGGGGTATTTTACTTTAGCTACTCCGATAATAGCTTTAGCAAATTCTTTATTTTCATCCTCTCTGTTTCTTTGATACACTTGTATTGCCCAACGCTTGTTTGCATCATTTAATTCCCTTGCCATTTCAACTACAATTTTTGTGTCAATATCAATTGTTCCAACTTCTAACAGATAATTTACAAGTTTTCTTAACTCATACATTGCTCGCATTGCCATTGGATTTTTCCATCCTTTTGAAGGAGGGTTAGGGTCTTCTAATCTTTTGTATTTTGCTTTTGGGTATATATCAATGTCTGATGGATGATAAAGTTTTTTTAATCCCTGATCAGTTGCATTAAATTTTATTTGCAATGCTTGTTTTATGGCTTCATCTAATCTCGGTAGTTTATAATAATCAATTTCAGGGTTTGTAGTTTGATTAGCTGATGCTTTTTCTGCCTTATCCTGTTTTCCCTCAAGGAATAGTAAATATTTTTCAAGGATAAAATCTGAATATTAGTTCTTTATAGTAGTGGGGTTTGCAACCCAATTGCTTTCACCAAAATAGTTTTTTAATTTTTTCTCTACTTCATCTGCCGCCAAAGATTTTATTTCATTATCAACTCCCTTAGCTCGATTAGTAGAAAATTCAGCAAAAAATTGCTGCACTAATCCATTAACTATATTTAGTTTTTCTTTTTTACTATCAACCTCTTTTATAATATTAGCAATACATTTTGTTATTGATGTTTTGTTTGATTCAAAAGCTTCTTTACCCAAAACCTTTGAAAGATTTGCAAAAGAAACAGCTTCGGAATAAATAAAACCTTGTTTTAAAAACGGATTTATTTTATCAATAGCACTTTTGCTTAAAGAGCCGTAGCCTTGTTGAATATCAATTTTTATAAACAGTTTAATTTTATCCTCGTTCCAACCAAATACTTCAGAACAAAATTTTTCAATGTCTGTATCTTCCTTGTCTTTTGTTTGAATAAGGTCAAATAATAAATGCCAAATGGCTTCGTAGTTTAGATTTCTTTTTTGTCCTAATTTTTTTCCATATTTAACTTCATAAGAAAGATAAAGTCCATCCCAATTTATTCCAAACTTATTTTCATCAGTAATAAATTTATCTTTCCATTCGTCATCAAAAACATTTATTAAACCAGCAATCATAGGGCAGGTTGATATATTGGGCTTGTTCCTAAAATTAAACTCCCTTTTCCCATTTTCTGAATATTCGTCAATAATATCATCGAATTTAAAATAAGTTCTATCTAAAACAAGTCCAGTTTTTTTATTGCGTTTAAAAAATAAAAATTCAAAAATTTTCTTTTTCAATTCCATAGGAATTGTTTCAAATGTATTTTTACTACCAGTTTCTCTCCATTGTATATTATTAATAAAAGACAATGTTCTAAATTCCTCAAAT
>CAZNRQ010000297.1:0-4745 GCA_964574845.1 uncultured Bacteroidales bacterium | reverse complement strand
ACTTATGGGACTGCGCTACAAATCGCATCCCTGGCATGGCATCGACCTGGGTCCACATGCTCCTGAAGAAGTTACCTGTTATATCGAGGTGGTACCTACCGACACCGTAAAATATGAAGTGGATAAGGTCAGCGGATATCTAAAAATCGATAGACCACAGAAGTATTCTAACATTATTCCCGCTTTGTACGGCTTTATTCCTCAAACCCATTGCGGAAAAATACATGCTGAGATCACCAACAACATACTGAACCGAACAGATATCGTTGGCGACAACGACCCATTGGATATTTGCGTTCTGACCGAAAAAGAGATCAGTCATGGAAATCTTTTGGTAAAAGCACGTCCGATAGGTGGCTTTCGCATGGTCGACCGCAACGAAGCTGACGACAAGATCATCGCTGTTCTGATAGACGATGCTGTTTACGGAGGATATACTGACATCACCGATTGCCCGGCAGCCGTCATCACCCGATTAAAACATTATTTTCTTACTTACAAAGACATGCCCGGCGAAAAACGTGGCGTCGAGATACCCGAAATCTACGGAAGAGAAGAAGCCCACAGGGTTATACATGCTACTATGGAAGACTACAGGGTTTATGTAGAGAAATTATTATTTAGCTAAGTCTATTCTCCCTTTTTCTTACTCAATTATATTCAATAATATAACCGGTTGAAAAACCAGTAATAATATTGCTTTAATATTTTTTTTTAAAAGTTGCAGTTTTGAAAAAAAATACTAAGTTTGACGAATAAATATCAATGATAAAAATCATGGGAGTAGAACATTACCAACAGGCTGGAAAACGTGCCATGCAATGGCACAAAGAACACATTGACAACATGAAAAAGTGTCGTTTCGACACCATTGCGGTCCATGGTATATACTCCATGCAGGAAGCTTTAGATTTCAACCAGGGTTCGATAATCGAGCCCATTTATATGTCAACATCACAAGCCTATCGCGACTCCGACGAAATGGAGGCAGCTCTTGGATATACCATACCCACCTGGTGCTATTCGCGAATTGCCAATCCTACCATGTATTATATGGAGGGCACTTTGGCCTTGCTCGAAGGCTATGGTGCTGATATTGAAACTACTTGTTGCGCTACCTCCTCAGGAATGGCAGCCATAGCTGCAGCAGTTGACCCATTTTTATGTATAGATCCAAAAAAACCAAATCAGAAAATGAACTTTGTTGCCACATGTCAGGTATATGGTGGTACATTTCAACAATTCGGAGTAAGAAAGGATCAGGAAAAGAACATTCAATGGCGCAAAGTTGTCAACTCAAATAATATTGATGAATGGGCCTCAAAGATTGATGAGAATACTCGTTTCATCTATGGCGAAATGCCCAGCAACCCGTCGCAGGCGTTTTTTGATATGAAAAAAGTGATAGACCTCGCTCATTCGCATGGTATTCCTGTAATTATTGATTCCACTGTGGCAACTCCTGCCCTTCTTCGCCCCCTTACTTTAGGAGCAGATATAGTTGTGCAATCAGCCACCAAAACGCTGACATCAAGTGGACTTGCCATATCAGGAGCCGTAATTGCTCGAAAAAACATCGTTTCGCGTTATGGATCAGACGAAATGAGGGCTGATTTTGGTTCTTATATCAAACTCTTGCCCAACCGCGACAATGGTCCTAACATTTCGCCTTTCAACGCTATGATGACCATGAACGATATGCGCACGTTACGTTCGAAGGTCGACATGCTAAGCCGAAATACTATGAAGATTGCGAAATACATGGCAAGCCACAAACATATTCAACAGGTTGATTATCTTGGGTTGGAAACGCATCCTTTACATAAATTGGCCTCAGAATATCTCTGGCTGGTCGATGCTGAACACGACGACCTCTATGGAAAACCTGTGAACCGTTATGGTCATTTGATGTCGTTCCATATCAAAGGGGATGCCAAGCAAACGCGAGATGTTTTTGATGCATTTAGTCGCATTTGGCGTGCTACTGACCTCGGACGTATTAAATCCGTGGCAACTATACCGGCAATTTCAACGCATTCGCAACAAGGCGAAGAAGGACGTAAACTTGCAGGTATACCCTCGAATCTCATCCGCTTATGCGTGGGTGGCGAACATGCCGACGATGTAATTGCCGACCTCGATCAGGCATTAAGCGTATTGGATGGTAAAAAGATCTACTCTACAACTCCTGAATATTCTGCGGGTGGAGCTTCTTCAGCAACTTTACGAAAAAAATATTAAATCATTCATTAAATTTATAAAATCATGAAACAACACATTGCAATTATTGGATTTGGTACCGTTGGACAAGGTATCGCAGAGATTCTATTAAACAAAAAGGTATTTTTGAAAGAAAAATACGACTATGAGTATGCCATTGTGGCGATTGCTGATTCAGTGTACGGAAATTGTTATAATCCCCGTGGACTAAACGTTCCGCAGATGCTTACCGAAGCAAAAGCCAAAAAAAAATTCTCTCATGATGTTTACAAATTCGACACAGTAGATCTTATTAGAGATTGTAATGCCAATCTTATCTGCGAATTAACTTTTACTGACCTTCGCAATGGGGGTGCTGCCATCGAGCATTGCAAAGCTGCGCTAAGTACAGGAAAACATGTTGTGACAAGCAATAAAGGACCCGCAGCTCTTAAATATAAAGAATTAAGCAGATTGGCAGCCAACAATGGTGTCAAATTTATGATCGAAGGTACTGTAGTTGCAGGAACACCTGTTATTAATATGGCTTTGGGCCCCTTAGCAGGATGCGACGTAACCAAGATCAAGGGTATTCTGAACGGAACTACCAATTATATGCTTAGTGAAATGGAAAAAGGTATGGACTATGATGCCGTGCTTAAAGTTGCTCAGGAATTGGGTTATGCTGAAGCTGACCCTACAGGAGATGTGGAAGGTTACGATGCACGTGGAAAAGTATGTATTCTGGCAAATGTTGTTATGGACTTCCCTTTAAAATTAGCTCAAATTGATTGCAAAGGCATCACTGAGATCACACAGGCGGATATGGAAGAAGCAAAAAAACAGGGAAAACGATGGAAACTTATCGGTTGTGTTGAAAAGAAAGACGGACAAGTTGTTGGCTCTGTTGCACCCGAAATGATCGATTTGTCCCATCCTCTGGCAGGCGTTATGGGAGCGAAAAATGCTTTGACATTTACTACTGATTTACTTGGCGATGTAACCATCATTGGCCCAGGAGCTGGAAGAATGGAAACAGGTTTTGCGATTCTCTCCGATATTCTTGCTATCCACAACAAATAAAATCTTTTAACCTGGATTATTTCATTTAAATAAACTATCCGCCATGGCTTATACCGGAAAATATCTTAAAATTGATCTGAACAATCAAACGTTTACATTCGGGCAGACCGAAAAGTCTTTGATAGATCAGTATATTGGCGCCAAAGGGATGGGCTTTGCTCTTTTAAACCGCTTGGATCCATCACCGGCTCCTTACGACGCTGAAAATCCTTTGATCTTCATCAACGGACCTTTCACGGGTACGAAGATGCAAACCAGCGCCCGTACCACTTTGGCAACCCGTTCACCTCTTACCGGTTGCGCACAGGATTCTCATTGCGGCGGAAGTTTCGGGCCACGGCTGAAATTTGCCGGCTATGATTACCTTTATATCACCGGAAAATCATCAAAACCAATTTATATTTACATCAACGAAGACAAAGTTGAGTTTTTGGATGCCTCTGATCTTTGGGGCAAAGGGATTTTCTTTACCAACGATGAATTGCTAAAACGTCATGCAGGTATTGACCCGCGGATAGCAGCCATAGGACCTGCCGGTGAGAATCTCTCAAAGATTTCCTGCATAGGCATCGACAAGCATCGTCAGTTTGGGCGCGGTGGAGTAGGTGCAGTGATGGGTTCGAAAAACCTGAAAGCTATTGTGGTTGACGGGAATATTCCTGTGAAAATGTTTGATGAGGCGAAATTCAAGGAATTGAATCTGGAAGCCACCAAAAACATTCTGAATAATCCAAACGTTAAGTTTCGCAGGCTGAAAGGCACTATGAAGTGTATCCGTTCGTGCCAGAATAATGAAATACTTCCGGTTAAAAACTGGCAAAAGGTTCAGTATGAAGATTTCGAAAAGATAAGCTCTGAAACCACCCGTCAGGAATTGAACTGGGAAGATACAGGCTGCTTCAACTGTTCCATCCGTTGCTCCAAATGGGCTCGCTGGGATGGTCATGAGATAGAAGGTCCGGAATATGAAACGGCTGCGTTTCTGGGTTCGGATTGCGAAATTGCCGATATCAAATCCATTGCTATTGGCAACGAAATTTGCAACGATTTGGGACTGGATACCATCAGTGCCGGCGGAACCATTGGCTTTGCCATGGAATGCTTCGAAAAAGGCTTGCTGGAAAACACCAAAGGTTTATCACTCAACTGGGGAAACTCCGATGCACAGCACAAACTCCTTCATTTGATGGCTAACAGAACAGGACTGGGCGAATTGTTTGCTGACGGCACACGCGAAGCAGCCACCAAGATTGGTAAAGGGAGCATGGATTTTGCTATACAGATCTGCGGAATGGAACTGTCGGGTATCAATCCCAAAGGCTCGCTCACCATGGGCGTAGCTATGGCTGTCGCTGATTTTGCAAGCCATACACGATTGTGGATAGCAGAAACCGAAATGGGCCCTGAATTCAAAATTGAAGATATTCTGCCTGCCGTTACTGAAGGTATCGATGGTACCAACG
>CAZNRQ010000296.1:2753-4745 GCA_964574845.1 uncultured Bacteroidales bacterium | reverse complement strand
ATTCAATGGTATGTATTTTTTATTCGTCAGTCTTTTAAAATTCAAACTTCTTTCACCAAAATTGATTAATAACCCTATTTCCAAATTATAGGCTTCTAAATAATTTATTGCTTGTGCAAAATGTACATCTTCCAAATTTATCAGAGCTTTTAGTTCTACTGAAATAACATTTTCAACCAAAAAATCAACTCTTCTGGTTCCAATATGAACTTCACGATAAAATATGGGCATCTCATATTCCCGCTTAAATTCTAACTCTGCCAGATTCATTTCAATTTCCAGCGCCCGTTGATAAATTACTTCCTGAAAACCATTGCCCAATCTACTATGTACGTTCATAGCACATTTTATTATTTTGGAAGTAAGTTCCGAATATTTATACTCTTCTTTTATCATGGCAATCACTTTTTAAAATCATCATCAATCAAATCACACGAATCACACAAATCATAGTTCAGACATCACTTTTTAAAATCATCATCAATCAAATCAAAAAAATCATACAAATCACAGTTCAGACATTCTTTTCAGCTTCTATTTTTACTTTGTATAATCTATGCATTACTACCTACACACCTAATCACATCCGCTTTCCTTTTCCCCGTTCGGCTCACTGTCGTCTTCCGTTTCAAATTCCTCAAAATCCTCTTCCGAATCATCTTTTTGGTTCAATCCCAGGTAATCAATAATCCTTTCGGCCATTGGCTTTTCTCTTATATCAATTTTTATATTAAACTTGTCCCTATCCAGTAAAAAAAGACTTTCGCAACCAGCATCAATAAACAGTTGCTTTAGCTTTTCATTTTTATGAATGTCTGATTCCAGAAAAGTACTTAATCTATCCATCTCAAGATAAGTCTTGTCGGTTTTATTAAGTCCTGTCAATTCAGCTAGTTTTTCGCCTTCGGGAGTTCCCGACTGAGTTAAGAATAAAAATGTGCGTATCACCACAGCCGAATCAATAATATCTGCCAGCAGATAACCTACCTTATGATCACCCAACAGCATTTCAAACAATATATTTCCATGTGAATCACGCTGTACTTTGAGATGGAATTTTACTGTATTGTTCAAATATAAAAAGATCAATCCGGGAATAATAGTATCCAGCCTTTCGAAAAGCCTCTGAATGGCATGCGACTGAATGTAGACAGGCAACAGCAAATCTTTACTGTGCATCCTGATACCTAACTGTTCAGGTGTTACCGAGGCATACACAAAGCATACCTTGTCATGCCATTCGCCCCATCCTATTCTGAATGCAGGCCGCGAATGCCCATCTATCATAAAACTTCTCCGCTCAGGCACATCACTGTGAACTTCCAAAAAAGAGTACATTCCTCCTTTACCGCAATATTCCGTTGGCCTTGTATTTACCATCCAATAAATTCTTTGCCTGAGGTCGCTCTCGAAATTCTGAATAATATGGAATGTATCTCGTAATATTATGGCCGCTTCATCAAAAAGCTCGTTATCCGGATAGCCGAATGGCTCAAAAGCATCAATAATGATGGTATGTTTCGGATGGGGAGGTTTATCTCTCAACCTATCAGCAAATATGGTAAGAGTCACAAATACAGTGAAATAATCGTGGAGGCTTATTGCCAGACTTCTGTCTTTCAAAACAGGCACTTTTTGAGCTTTTACAAAATAATCGGCTACCACTTTTGCCGTTTTAATAACATTTTCGGGGACAATGCACCCTGCAGCAGGTATAACCCTGATAGACTGGAAGCGCAGAAAATACAAATGATCAAGTTCGTCAGCAGTGATAGCCTGGTAAACCTGTGGAATACCTAATGTGTTGCATAATTTGCGAAGACGATGAAAAAATTCATTCTTATGCCTGGCCTGGTTAAGCTTTTGCTGTTGCAACGAACTGACTTTCTTTTTACGTTTTTTCACATAAATAAGAATTAGGGATAAAGTCTAAAACAAAGATAAAAATATTTTATTTTCTATAAAAAAATCAGAAACAAAATTATTTCACTC
>CAZNRQ010000296.1:0-2743 GCA_964574845.1 uncultured Bacteroidales bacterium | reverse complement strand
CATTTATCATAGCAATCACTTCTTACATCATCATCAATCAAATCACACAAATCTCATAAATCACAGTTCAGACATTTTGGTTTTATCGCACCTGGAAAATATTTCCGAGTAAGCGTGGCAACCTAATTAATAATTAATTTGCTATAGCAGATACGTTTTTCATTGCTGAGTTTTATGAAGTACATTCCTCTCGAAAAATTATGTAAATCAAGCTGAACATTTGTTTCAGCAATCAGCTTTTTAATTAAAATCCCGCCATTCATATCGTAAATTGTTAAAATTTCCGAACCGGTCAATTCAGGTATTTCAATGGTAATTTGCCCATTGGAGGGGTTGGGATAAATATGTAAGACTGAAAACTCAATTCGATTTTGATTTATGCCTGAAGAAGAATTTAACTTTTTCAGGATGGTTCCGCATTCTCCAACTGCATAACTGGCAATTGAATCAGCAGAAAAAACTGAGAATAGACAATTAGATGTTCCTGAGAATTCTGTTGTCCAGTGTAATCCTTCATCATCAGTAGATAATATCCTACCCGTACAACCCACCACATATCCTGATTGTTTATTATAAAAATGAACAGAATTCAGATCATCGATAACCCCTGAATTCATTTCTTCCCATAATGATCCTCCATTCGTGGTTTTTATCATGTGACCATCATTTCCTACTGCATACCCGTGATCTTCATCAGAAAAATATACTGACAGCAAATCATATGGAATAGGAGAGGTTTGTTCTGTCCAATGCTGGCCTCCGTCATTGGTTTTGATAATGGCTCCTCCCCAACCTACTGCATAGCCTGTATCCGTATTAACGAAAAACAGCGAAGAGAAAAACTTGTTTGTGCCCGATGAATGAACAACCCAGGTAGATCCACCGTCAGTAGATACTAAAATGGAACTATCATAACCTACTATATAGCCATGTAAACTATCGGTAAATACGATGGAATATAAACTAAATGTAACTCCGGAAGAGGGTTGGCTCCATGTAGTGCCACCATCGGAAGTTTTTAATATGGCTCCTCCATATCCTACAACAAAACCGCTATCAGCATTTTTAAAATATACGGAATTAAATCCATTTATTGGACTATTATGGATATTTGTCCATGTTATGCCCCCATCAATGGTTTTCAAAATATAATTGTTAGTGGCCCCTTGATAGCTGCTAACTGCATAGCCGGTATCGGAATTGACAAAATATACTGCATTCAGGCGGTATGTGAAACCTAAATTTATTTTCGCCCAGTTTGATCCGCGATTTTTTGTTTTTATTATGGTTCCGGCATCACCCACCGCAATTCCGGTATTTGAATTGATAAAAGATACTGACAGGTATCTGTAGCCAGAATATACGTTATCTAAAGTCCAGTAATTTCCCCCATTATAGGTTCTTAATTTGGTTAAAGAATATCCGACAATATATCCGGTATCACGACAAGGAAAATTTATCGATCTTAAAGTAAAAGTAGTTCCGGAATACTGTTGCACCCATGTAGTTCCGCCATTGGTGGTTTTTATAATTGTTCCATGATCGCCGACGGCATAACCGGTATCAGCACTGGTAAAACACACCGAATATAAAGGATATGATATTCCTGAGTTCTGAGAAGTCCAGCTGGTCCCTCCATTGGTGGTTTTCAATATCGCCGTTGTCAGACCAACCAGGTGCCCATGGTAGGTATCAGTAAAATATATGGAAGAATATGAGTCTGTATTGCCGGTTGAAACAGAAGTCCAGTTGGTTCCTCCATTGTAAGTTTTTAGGAGCGTTCCATAATAGCCCGTTACATACCCTGTATCCTTATTTAAAAAGAACATGGAAGTTAATGATTTTGTTGTTCCTGACACCTGGGTTTGCCATGTGGCTCCGCTGTCAGAGGTTTTCATGATCAATCCGCTATCGCCGACAATGAATCCGGTGGTTTCATTAACAAATTTTATACCTGTAAGGTCTTTTACAGTAAAAGAAGGAATGACTGTCCAATTACTTCCTGTATCAACCGTCTTCAGAATACTGCCACAAGCGCCGACAATAATAGCATCCTTAATATTTAAGAAGGCAACACAACTCAAATTATTTGAAGTGGGCGATGGGTTCTGAAGCACCCATTGTTGCGAAAACCCGAAATTAATTATGAATATCAGAATAATAAAAATACAGTATTTCTTCATGATTGATATTATGTTTTCTTTTTATAATGAAATGTTGTGACTTCGCAGTGTGTTTTATTACGTATAGTCTCTGCTCGCAGGGAAATCCTTTCCCCGTGCTCAGAATAATTATTAATCCCCGTTCTCCTAAGGCTCCAACCTCAGTCGTTCTATTCCTTCAGGTCCTTGCCTGAATCAGCTGAATCATTAAAATCAGATGAATCAGCGCCTGCCTGCTGCCAGGCAGGGTTCAGACAATTTTCCTCTCTCTGCGTTCATCATAATAACAAATCATATTTTTCCGCGTAAATCAGCGTCTACTTCTTTATCTCCATTCAGGGTCTGGGCAAAAGACCAATCTTTATCTCCCTTCAGGGTTGGGGCAAAGGATAAATCTCAGTCTTCCGTCTCCGTTCGCCTAAGGCTCCAACCTCAGTCGTTCTATTCCTTCAGGCTCTTGCCTGAACCAGTTGAATCATTAAAATCAGATGAATCAGCGCCTGCCTGCCGCCAGGCAGGGTTCAGTCAATTTCCCTCTCTCTGCGTTCATCATAATAACAAATCATATTTTTCCGCGTAAA
>CAZNRQ010000295.1:0-4771 GCA_964574845.1 uncultured Bacteroidales bacterium | reverse complement strand
CCTGTATTCAACACTATCATTCCCGCCAAACTTTAAAAACTCCAGCGATTTTTTATCCTTCCCATGCGTGATTTTAAAATACCCGGTCAACTTTCCGTCTTTGTCCCTCGAATCACCTTTCAGTAATCTCCCCGTCTTGTCAAAATCATTAACACTCTTTTCCAATATTTCACCTTTTGGCCCGTAATCAACCTCCCCAGCCATATCACCCTCCGTCGAATACGTGTAAACATCTTTGTCTGTCAACGAATCATTCTTATAGGCTTCAATACTAACAAATCGCCCGCTTTCGTCATAGCCCATAGCAAATACCTTATGTTTTTCAGGAGCATCAACTCCTTTTTCATAAACAATCTTAAAAACCCTGCTCATTTTTATTTTCGAGTTTCTTATCTGCTGTTCTCGTTTGGCTTTATCTTGTTTCTCTTTCTGCGTCATCGTAGGTTCCTCATGTGCATTGGCTCTCAAACCCAATACAAGCAAAGCGATTACAAACAAAACACTTCCCTTCAAAAAATCAATTCTCATTCTTTTCATGCTACTAATAATCAAAAATGTGTTACTCTAATTGTAAAAAAAAATTATTCGATATCCGTCATCACCAGTTTCCCGTGCTTAATTCCTTTGATACCGATAATATTATTGGCAAGTTTTACCAGCTCAGTGGCTTTCCCTTTCAGGGCAATGGTTTCAAGACACATGTTGTGTTCCAGGTGAACATGCTGCGTTGATAAAATCAATTCATGGAAATCATGCTGCACATTCATCAGTTTATTATTCAACTCCCTTTTATGATGGTCATAAACAATCACAACAGCACCTGCCACCACCTTATCACCCGACCAGTTTTCAGCAACCAATGTGTTTTTAATCAGGTAGCGCAAAGCCTGCGAACGGTTCGGAAACCGGCTGCTGGTCACCAGTTCATCTAATTCTTCCAGAATATCCTGTTCCAGCGACACCCCAAAACGAATAACCTGTGTCGTGCTACTTTTTTCTTTTTTCATGCCACAAAACTAATAAAATTATTAAAACAAATCTTCTGAATCAATTTAATCATTCAAATCAATTAAATCAGCGGTTCAGACATTTTTCCCCTAATTTGCACTTATAAATGAAAATTCGATTTTATAAACCGCTACTAATTAATATAATCCATTCAACAATCCATGCGCGACTGCACGAGTCGTGTGCGCAATTGCACATATCGTGTGCGAAACTGCATCACCTCTGTGCGCAACTGCATCACCTCTGTGCGCGACTGCATCTATGACATGCTGTCATGTAAGTATGACAAATTGTCCTGTCGATACTCCATGCGCGACTGCACGTATCGTTCGCGCGACTGCACCACCTCTATGCGCGACTGCATCACATCCATGCGTAATTGCACAACCTCTATGCGCGACCTTACAGGCTCAATGCGCAACTGTCGATGTCATTTACGCAATTGCATCACCTTATTTTCCAAAGTCGGAGTGCGACTTCAAGTCTCTCCTCGACTAATAACTACATAGACCTTCCATACTTTCAAGTCTTGCAGGTCAAATTAATTTCCCTAATTGTAAGACCTTAAGTCCATTTAACAAATCATTGACAAAAACGAGAAACTTGGGTACAATCGCATGTCGGTTGAGTACAATGGCATCCTGTCTGAGCACAATAGCATGCCGGTTGCGCACAATCGCATCCTGTCTGAGTACAATCGCATGCTGGTTGCGTACAATGGTTTACTGTATGAGTACAATGGCACACTGCCTGAGTACAATCGCATACTGGTTGCGTACAATACCATACTGGCTGAGTATAATCGCATCCTGCTTGGGTTCACTCGTATCCTGCACAACATTTTTTGCCATCCGTAGCACGGCTTTAAGCCGCACTACGGCTAAAAACCCAATTCACTAAAAATAATGTCGCCCCTCTGGGACTTCTGGTCTATGGTTGACTTTATACCCCGACCTGAAGGTCGGAGCTACCAACATGCTGCCCCTCTGGGGCTGTTTTTCCTCCTACTTCTGAAATCATAATTCTAAAATCTGACTTCATAAATCTGACTTCTTAATTATTAATCTTATTTTTGCACAAAACAATGCTTTCCGGATGATAAACAATATTCAGAAGATAGAAACCTCTCTGGCAAAGGTGCTGGCATATGCCGAAGCGCACGACTACAAAGGCTACAACAAATACGACGCGCTCGACAGCAAATTTCTGTGGTTTATGTCGTTTGGCAGCAAGTTTTTGCGGCTGGTTTACAGCCAGGTGGTGATGCGCGCGCCGATCAACATACGCCCCTGGTTTTTTGTTCCGAAAACCCGCAACCCCAAAGGTCTTGCCTTGTTTGCCATGGCCTATATGAACCGCTACAAAGCGCATAAAGACCCTACCGACCTGGCTCATGCCGAGGCCCTGCTGGGCTGGCTGCTGCAGCACCCTTCGAAAACCGAATGGGGTATGTGCTGGGGATACCAGCATCCGTGGCAGGATGTAGGCTTTTTTGCCCCCGCCCATCTGCCCAACCGAGTGGTCACCTATTTTGTGACCACCGCCATGATGGATGCATACGAGATCACGCAGAATGAAAAATACCTGGAGGCTTCGAAAAGCGCCCTCACCTTCCTGCTGAAAGCGCCCAAAGTGCTTTATGAAGACGATACGATGAAATGCCTGAGCTATGTGCCCAGCGAAAAGATCAACTGGATTGTGATGGACGTGAGCATACTCACCGGCTCTATTGTAGCCCGGGTGAACAAATATGTGAAAGACGAAGCCCTGGGACGCGAAGCCCGCAAGCTGGTGAACTTTGTGGTGGACAAGCAAACCGACTACGGCGCCTGGTACTATACCCACCCGGCCGGCGATCATCCCCGCAAGCACGATAATTACCATACAGGCTATATTGTGGATGCCATTCTGGATTATATGGACCACTCGGGCGATCAGTCGTTTATGCCGCAATACCTGAAAGGAGTGGAGTATTACAAGGAAAACCTCTTTCTGCCCGATGGCGCACCCAAATGGGCCAATGATAAGGTGTTCCCTCTGGATGTTCACGGTTCGGCACAGGGCATCATCTCTTTTGTGAGGGCCTCGCGTTTCGATAAGAGTTACCTGGCTTTGGCGGAAAAGATAGCCGGCTGGGCTATAGATAATATGCAAAACGATAAGGAAGGATTTTTCTATTACCAGAAGACGAAATGGTTTCGCAAACCCTATACGCTGATGAGATGGTCGTGCGGGTGGATGAGCCGTGGATTAAGTGAATTGGTTAATTTGAAAATTGAATAATTTGAAAATGTTCTTTGTGAACCTTTGTGAAATTTCTTTGTGAACCTTTGTGGTATAACAATAATGATTATCGAATAATGAATTTTGAATGTTGAAGTGGGAAGAATGAAAAAGGTACTATTCATAACATATTATTGGCCTCCGGCGGGAGGAGCGCCTATCAACCGCATTCTTAAATTCTATCAGTATCTGCCGGAGTTTGGATGGGAGGCGGTGATACTTACTACCGAAGGCGGCGATTTCCCTTTCGAGGACGAAAGCCTGCTGAAAGAAGTCAGACCCGATACCAAAGTCTACCGCTCGAAAGGGTTGAGCCTGCACAAAATATTCAGTTCGGTTTCGCCCAAATCGAAAAAGAACTTTGTACCCTATGGTTTCACCGATGCTTCGAAGAACTCCTTTATGGATAAGTTGTCGCGCTGGGTGAAATACAACTTTATTCCCGACACCCGTTTTCCCTGGTATTTTTCTACTGTGAGCAAGGCGGTGAAAATAGTTCAGGACGAAAAGATAGACCTTATCTTCAGCTCATCGCCCCCTCAGACCAATCACCTTATCGCCCGCAAAGTGGCACGCAAGACGGGTTTGCCCTGGGTGGCCGATTTCCGCGATCCCTGGACGGATGTTTTCTGGTTGCTGAACAATTCCATTCGCTGGAAATGGATACACAACATCGACAAACGAGTAGAGCGCCGCACCATTGCCAAAATGGATGCCGTCATCACCGTAGGCACTTCACTGGTGGAGATATTGCAGCGCAAGACCGACAAAAAGATACACCTGATCAGCAATGGCTATGATGATAAATATTTCAGGGATCTCCACTATGTAAAGAATCCCAAGTTCCGCATCACTTACGCCGGTAGCCTGAGCAAGGAGCAGGACCCGGTCTGTTTTTTCAATGCTCTGGAGTTGTTGAAGGATAACAAGGATTTTTACGACAATATTGAGATTTTCTTCCTGGGCAATTTCCCTACATACCTTTACGACCTGGTAAATCAATCGTCCTATAAAGACAAAACCTCGTATTCGCCTTACACTTTCTATACCGATTCGCTGAAAAGCATAGCTGCCTCGGAGTTGCTGCTGCTGATAGTCCCTGAAACGGATGATAACAAATGCATACTCACCAGCAAACTCTTCGATTATATGGGAGCCTGCCGTCCCATCCTGGCTTATGGGCCTTTGGAGGGGGATGCAGCAAAGGTATTGCAACAGGCCGAAGCGGGAGAGATGTTCGATTACACCGATAGCCGCCGTTCAGCTGCTTACATTCTGAAGTCATTTCTTGTCTGGAAGTCAGAAGAGATGGGTGTTCAGTTGCAGCAGGAAAAGATAGAGCAATATACGCGGAGGAATCTGACAAAGCAATTGGCAGAAGTCATGGATTCGATGATGAAATAATATCCTTATTCTCTAACCATCCATTTCCATCTTCGGACTTCGGTCTTCGGACTTCCGTCTTCCTAAAATTCTATCC
>CAZNRQ010000294.1:0-4778 GCA_964574845.1 uncultured Bacteroidales bacterium | reverse complement strand
ATGAATAAGTAAAGTCATGCACCCAACAAAGAGTATCAGGATAAACGTTAATTACGTCTTTTTTTATAAATACAGATCTGTCTTTTACACCTTGTGGACGATTTGATAAACTTGCCAAATCATGATCCGCTTGCTCCTGAACATTTATAACTTCTTCTGAAGTAAAATCCTTTTTTGCAGCAGCCTTATAATCTACCCAATAGTATACAAAATTTAATTGACGAGTATCTATTTCCTTCCTTCTAAAATATCTTTCGTGCTCAGGCATCATCAGAGGTTGAATAGCTTCCAATTGATCTTGCTCAAGATCATCCCATTTAATTCTGTTATCCCAATTTAAATGATGAGGATCAATTGGCTCACCATATTTATCTTCTTCAACCCACCAATCTTCAGGGGCAATAGTACCCAGAAGTTCCCTTGCAAGAGAATCTCGAACGTAAAATACGAATTGACGATATTCATTATTAGTAATTTCTGTTTCATCCATATAGAAAGCCTGAACAGTAACAGTTTTTTGCTGAGAAGTCATTGAATAGGGAACATCCTGATCACTTGGTCCCATTTGATAACTGCCGGGAGGGATAAATAACATTCCATAAGGTGTGGGTTGAAAAAAATCACCCCTGCCTTGAACTCCTATCAGTTCTCCACTTCCATTATTTTTGCAACTACCTAAGAAAAGTATTGCAACACAAGAAATAATTACCAGGAATTTTTTCATATTTTTTGTATTTTCGATAAATTCTACCTCTTTGTGAGTATATTTTGTTCTTTAATCATTAAAACGCAAAAATATTTTTTTTGTTGCGTTTTATTTTATTTTTTTACAAATATCGTGTATTAATGTACTTTGTTATTTTTGGTGTTGTTGTTATTTTAAAGCAATACCCCAACATAATTTCGTGCGAACCACTACTTCTTCCACTCTTTCCCAATGCTGATGTTGTAATATCATAAGAATATCCAATTCTGATTTGCTGTAAGGCGGGGCTCATACTTGGTTGATTAAACGGATAAGCACCCACAATTATTGCTACAGCATCCTGAACTCTATAAGAAACACCTGCCCAAATCATATTTCTCCATTTTGCCATTGCAGTAATATCGTATTGTGCAGAAGCAAAATCTGTTTTAATAAACAGATAAGGACTCAATTCCCAATCTGTAGCACCAGGAATAGTCCAATGATAAGTACCTGTCAAATAATAATGTCTTTTAAGCTTTGAATCAATATTGGGAATATCAAATTTCATTTTACTTTGAATTAACTGTGTTGATGACAAACCAACGTAAGCTTTACCCGGAATATTGTAGAACAATCCAAAAGAAACATCTGTCATAAATGTAGTCTTCTTATCCTGTGCAGCTAATAAAGGGTCGCCAGCATCTATAGGATTGAATTTCGAAAAATCTATCTTTTTGTTTAAAAAGCCTACTTGTACGCCAATTCCTAAAACTCCACTAGCAATTCCTATATGATAAGCATATCCAACTCTTACTCCAAGATTGCTTTCAAAACCCAATTTATCACTAAAAAGCGAAACACCTATTCCGCCACGTAACGCTCTGATGGGAGCATCAATTGATACAACGTAAGTTTCAGGATTGGTCTTAACTTCTGAACCATCCTTTAAAGTAGATTTGAAGCCAACCCACTGCTGTCTCAACAAGGTAGTCACACAAATTCGTTTATTAATTCCTGCATATCCGGGATTAGTCAACACATTATTGAACATATTCTGGGTAAACTGGGCTTCTTGTTGAGCAAAAAGTTCAACTGAAAAGAGCGCAAAAATTAGTAAAATGTAAATTTTTTTCATGAGCAACAATTTGAAAATTTCAAAATTCGGGCATAAAGTAACACATAATTTTTAATATTAACAAACAGATGTTAACAAAATACACCTTTTTGTTATAATACAAATATTTAAACCACTTCTAAACAGTAAATTAAAAAAATGTCCCCTAATACTTTTTTTTACTGATGTTTTACTACAAAGTTTCAAGTACAAAGATAATTTTTTTTATTTACCTAAGTAACGTTGGCAAAATTATTTTAGTACTTTTTAGTAAGAAAAAGTTTGGAAAAAGCCGAGAGACAATTTCAATTACATTAATTTCTGATAAGCCTGCCACCAGCGGTCAGGAATTTCTTCCCGCATTGCAGTTTGATAATCGCGATAAGAACATGGAACCAAATAATGCCTGTCATATTTGGATTTTAATTTTGTAGGGCAAGGAACTTCCATCCACCAACGATCGCTTTTTTTGCTTTTATAAAATACGATTTCGTTTTGTATTGCTTTAATGACAACCCGATACTTAACGTAAAACTTTTTATCTTTTACCGGGAAATCCATCTTACGATTATAAAAACCATCGATAAAATACCAAATCGCCTGAGCTGCCAAATGCGACGTTTGACCATTCCGATCCATCTCAGGATTAATCTCATAAATGCCTATAGAAGAAAGCTTATCGCTAAGTCCGGCATAACGCATTATACGACACAACTCCTCACCATAAAAACCATTAGGTGTAGAATTTCCGTTTCCAGGTGCATCTGACATACGAACAGAAGACACATCCACGCTGATCATATCGGCATTTCTGACCATGGGTTCAACTTCTTCAATATCGTTTTGAACAATCCCTAATCTGTAAACATCAAAATAAAGCTTTTTCATTAGCTCTATCGCTTCATTATCAACGAAATATGTTTGGAATCCAATGTTCGAAAAATTAAAAAGATAGCTGGGTTGATGGGTAATAACCTTATTCAAGTATGTTCTCGAGGTCAATGGACTGTCAGTACTGCCCAAATCAAAGGCATTATCAACCGTTACAATATTTATTATTTTCCCTATGGATTCATAAGCCAGGTAATTGGCATAGGTTAAATCCTGACCTCCACCAATTATTACAGGTACAATGTTTTTCTTTAAAAGTGTCCCTACAACATCCCGAACTGCGAAATAAGTATCGTTTATAGAATTACCGGGATTGATATTTCCAAGATCAGCAATACGAAGGCTATGATCAGGGCGGAACAAAGAGTAAAGATATTTTCTGACAATATCAGGTGAATTGGCACTGCCTGAATTATTTATAGAAACACGACCCTCATTAACTCCTATCAAGGCAATATCTACAGCATCCAATTCCGGGAATCCACTGTCAAGAGTGTTAATTCCTATAAAATTGACTAATTGATTCGGATGAACTTGCTCCTTATCGATAATCTTGTCAATGCCTATCTTTTCAAAATAAATTGAAACATCCATAATTGTTGGGTGGTTTACTTCTTGGTTTTTGCCGAGGTCTTCTTTTTTATAACTTTAGTTACTGCTTTCTTAACCGTTTTTTTCACGGTTGTAGCCTTGGTGTCTTTTTTAGCTGTTGCTTTTACTTGTTTTTTCGCAGCTGCCGGTTTCTTAACGGCCTTGGTATTCTTGCTATATCTGCTCCCGGAAGAAGGTGCAGGAGCATTATCAATAATTTCGAGACAGTCTTCCAGAGTTAAATCTTCGGGCTTGCGATCTTTTGGTATACGGTAATTTGATTTTGAAGCTGCAATATAAGGACCATAGCGACCATCGATGATCTTCACATCAGGATTCGTAGTAAATTCCTTTATTATGGTTTTTTCTTTTTTCTGTCCTTTTTCGATGATGAGTTCGATGGCTCTTTTCAGATTAATGGTGATAGGATTATCGGTTTTTGCCAGAGAGCAGAAAACTCCTTTATGCCTGATATAGGGACCGAAGCGACCCAAACCAACGAAAACATCTTGGTCTTCATATTTGCCAATATTCTTGGGAAACATAAACAAAGCCATAGCTTCCTTAAGGTTAATAGCATCCAGTTTTTGATCTTTAAGCAAGCCAACAAATTTGGGTTTATCTTCATCGTCGTTCTCGCCTATCTGTATCATAGGACCAAAGCGACCCAGTTTGGCGTATACGTTTTTGCCGGTTGCGGGATCAACTCCCAACAAACGCTCGCCGCTTACCTTTTTGGCAGTCTTCAGTGTCTCTTCCACCTGAGCATGGAATGGAACATAAAACTCACGAATCATGTTGTTCCAGTTTATTTTTCCCTCAGCTATTTCGTCGAATTCCTTTTCAACTTCGGCGGTGAAACCAAAATCCAAAACTTTATGAAAATTCTCTTTTAAAAAGTTAGTCACCAATACGCCAATATCTGTAGGGAAAAGCTTTTGCTTTTCGGCACCCACATTTTCAGTCTTCTTTACTTCATTCAATTTGTTGTTGACAAGTAAAATGCAATTGTATTCCCGGCTGACACCTTCTTTGGTTTGTATCTCGACATATTCGCGTTTCTGAATAGTCGAAATGGTTGGTGCGTAAGTGGAGGGGCGCCCGATGCCAAGTTCTTCCAGTTTTTTTACCAGACTGGCTTCTGTATATCGCGGCGGATTGAGTGTATAACGCTCTGTGGCGCTTATTTCATCCGAATCGAGAGAGTCACCTTTTTTGATAGGAGGCAGCAATCCTTTTTGGATTTCATCCTCTTCATCATCTGTAGATTCAAGATAAACCTTGAGGAAACCGTCGAATTTTATGATCTCGCCCGTAGCAACAAACTGTTCGGCGAATGATTTGCTGCCAATATTAATATTGGTCTTTTCGAGCTGGGCATCGCTCATTTGCGAAGCTATAGTGCGTTTCCAGATCAGATCGTAAAGTCTTTTCTGCTCGGCAGGACCATCAATAGCACTCTGGTTCATGTAGGTCGGACGAATGGCTTCGTGA
>CAZNRQ010000293.1:3207-4783 GCA_964574845.1 uncultured Bacteroidales bacterium | reverse complement strand
AGCTGCATACTCGTTATTTCGAGTTTACTATGGGTGCGTGTAGCTGCATACTCGTCATTTCGACTCGAAAATGGTTGCGTGTAGCTACACACGGGTAATTTCGACTCGAAAACGTGTGCGTGTAGTTGCACACGGGTAATTTTCATTTGAAAACAGGCTCATACACCTGTATAAGCGCTATTTTGAATAGTAAACATGATTTTAAAAATAAATCTTACATTTGTTGTTCGAAACCTGTATACCTTAATCCTTTATAATACTCCATGACCCCAAAAGAAGAAATATCGCAACTGATAGACAAATATGACGTGGCTTGTTACGACTATGCTTCACTAAAGCGAATACAGATAGTGGCTGTTCTTTTGTTTTTCATAGGCGGCTTCGTTCTTTTTCTGATCCTGAACAACAAAAAAAGAAAACTGAATGTGCAGAGGCAGGAAGTAATGCAAAAACTGGACTCCCTAACCAAAGATCTATCCACCGATGATTACCTGGAATTGAGGCAAAGGATTATTAGGATTGGAAGGTAAGCTTAAACAGATGAAAACCGAACAACCTATAAGAATCCTCTACATCAGCATCAGGGTTTTATTTTTTGTTTCTTTCTTTTTGCCGTTTTTGTTTTTGCCCGAATGCAAAGGCCCTTCGGCAGATGAAATGGCAGCCAAAGAACAAGCCCTGTCCGACTCCATACGTAAGGCAGATTCTATAAGTCAGGCTTATCAAGGTTCTATGTCTGATATGTCAGCATCAAAGGTCAAACCTGACTCGGCTATAACAATCTCTAAACAGGAATGCCATAATAACGAATCCATTGATGAAACAGAAAACAGTAATTTTCTTAAAAGAATTCACATGAAGCTGCAAATGCCTACTGAAAATTCGGTTAGCGGATATGGCATAGCTTCCTTAAGTTTTAATGGTGATATTACAGGTGGCCTTACTTATCTAATGCTATTAAGCCTTATTGGGTCGGCTGCAGGAATTATCCTGCTATTTGTAAAAAAACATCACAATTCACAAATTATCGTAAGTACTATTTGCTTTATTTCCCTTGTAATATTTCTCCTTACTGCAAGCAGCGATCATGACATATTGAATGATTTCATGTGGGGCTTTTGGACCTGCCTTTTCTTTAGCTTCTCCAATTTGCTGATGACAATTCTGATAAGAAGAAAATGTTTACGGTATCAATAGTTAGCGTCCTTGAAGATTGAGCCCCTCTGAAAAGTCATTTTTTGCCACAAAGGCACAAAGACTCCAAGACGCACCAAGATAAAACGGTTAACGCTATATAGGCATGGACAAGTCTTCAGTCCTCAATCCTCAGTCTGCAAATTACCGATTGCGTTTGCTATTTGCCATTGCCGACTGCCGACTGGAGACTGCCGACTTAACAACAATGCTCAAGTTCTACTCCCACGTAATCACACTAATCCTCTTCTTCCCGTCCATGCGCACGCTCAGGGGCTTTTCGAATTCCACGTGGCGGAAAAAGGTAGTCTGTTTCATGAGTTTTTGTTTTTTCAGCACCTCCCAGGAAATAAAACTTTTGCCTAATTCGGGCTGTACAGAG
>CAZNRQ010000293.1:0-3197 GCA_964574845.1 uncultured Bacteroidales bacterium | reverse complement strand
GGATATCTGCGGCCAGTTCACCGGAATACCTATCCACCTATCGCGTGTACCCCAGCGTCCGGGACCAATCAAAATATACTTTTTATCCTGAGCTATCATGTAGCGGTTCAGCGCATCAATCTCTGCGGCCATTTCTTCGGTACGGCTCTTGTCGAAGGAATCAATATCCACATAGATCACATCCCGGATGGTATCCACCTTGCCATTGCCCATCGACTTGTCGGCATAAAGCAGCATCTTGTTCTTATCAATCTCGTTCATCTTGATCTCATAATCCTGTGCATTGCCCAGCAAAGGCTTGATCTGAAGCAGATAGAAAGAAGCCCTGTTCTTGCTGTCTTTGGATAGATCCACGGCAAATTCAATTTCTACGGGTGTCCCCAAAGCTTCTTTCACAATATCCAGCACCACCTGTATGGTCTCGGCCAAAGGAATATAATTGTACTTCAGAATATTTGAAAAGTTCACCACGCGGGGACCGGCGGTGGTCAATCCCGGCACAATACGCTCGCCTTCCATATCGTAGACCGAAGCACAATGTTTCAGTGCCCCATGGGCTTCGGCTACATCAATATCCTGTTTAATCAAACCAGCTTCTTCGCCCTGCATAAGGTCAATGTCCTTATTCCTGAGATCCACCGCATAAAAATGCAACTGGGAATTCTTGTACAGGTCACGCGTAGTATAATTCTCCGTGGTGGGATATTTGGGCGAAAAACGGTAGGCCTTCTCCCCTTCCACCACATACATACCCAGACCAACAGCCGTAACCGCTATGCCTTCGTCGGGCTTCATGTGGCCAATGGGATAATAATTATACGATTGAGCCACACCGCTGATGTGGGGATAAAAACACTCATCGTATTTATTACCTACAACCTCCTGCAACACTATGGCCATCTTTTCGTCTTCAATATTATAATTGATGGCCTCCACATAGCCGCGGGCTACCTTGGAATACACCGATGCATACACCAGTTTGATGGCGGTCATCAATTGTTCCAGGCAAATGTCGGGGTTGGGATTGTTGTTGGGCAGCAGATAGGTTTCGAAGATACCTGCAAAAGGCTGCATAAGCGAATCCTCGAACAAGCCCGACGAACGTACCGCAATAGGATTTCTTATCAACTTCAGCACCTTGCGCAATCGTTTTATCAATCCTTCGGTCAGCGTGCCTTTCACAAAATGCGATTTCAGAATCTCATAATTCGTTTCCTCATTGATCACTGTTCTCAGTTTGTTTCGGTCCATGAAATATTCGAACTCATCGGTACCTATAATAAGAGTCTTGGGGCAGCGAATGTTGATATTGGGAATGAGGTTGTGAAAATCGAAATGATAGATCAGCGTATTGATAAAAGAAACACCGCGCCCTTTGCCTCCCAGCGAACCCGAAGCCAGACTGATGATGTTGCTTTCTTCCAGATTCTCCACTTCCTCGAAACTGATCACCTTGCCTTTGTTCTGTTCGTTGCGGTGCATCTGTATAGAATTGAGCAGAAACTCCCTCAGGTCCTTGGTAGTCTTAAAATCCCTTACCTTATAATGATTGAGATAACGGGCCAGTTGCACTTCGCCGCGAGCCATCAGCCACAGCGAAAAGTGATCGCTTTTGGCATGATAGATCAGAGAATCATCCGGAATGATCTTCAGATAATTCTCAAATTCTTTCAACGAACGGGCAATGGCTATCTGTTTGCCCTCGGCGTTCTTATAAATAAAGTTGCCGAAGCCCAGGTAGTGCATAATGAAGCTCTGCACATCCTGCAACAAGGTGGGTGAGTTCTTATCAATAAAAATGGTCTTCAGTTCATAAGCCTTATTGGCATTCTCCTTTTCCGACGATTGCAGAATGATAGGAATATCCTTGATCTGGCTGCGCACATATTCCACCAGGTGAACGCCTGCATTCTCATCCTCCACGCCTTCCTTATCGTACTTCACATCGGTGATGAGGCAGAGCATGTATTCCTTATACTTATCGAACATTTTGATGGCATCCTCATAGTTCTTGGCCAGCAGTATCTTCGGACGGGCCCTTAACCTGAGCACCTTCAGCAACTCATCGGAACTCACATCTTCGATAATGCGCTGGGTTTGCAACAAGACATTCGTATATAATAGCGGCAAATAGCGCGAATAGTAAATGGCCGAATCCTCCACCAGCAAAATTACTTTAACAAAGCCTTTGGTAGTATCATTATCAATATTCACCTTATCTTCGAGCAGCTTCACCATAGCGAAGAACACCTTGGGATCGCCGTTCCATACATACACATCGTCAATGGCTTTGTATTTATCTTTCTCACGATGGTAGATTTCTATATCGCTGCTATTATTCAGCAAAAGATAGATAGGGATATAGGGATAGGTCTGTTTCACTTCCTTACTGATCTCGGCGGGTATATTCTTATCCACCCCCATCATAAATATAATAAGATCGAAATGCTTGGCGCGAAGTTGAGAAAAAACCTCCTCGGAAGAAGAAACTCCCGTCACCCGGGGCATGGAAGTTAAGTTCAATTGATAGTACTCGCCCAGGAAATGTTCCACAAAACGCCCTTCTTTTTCTATGTTATAGGCATCATACAAATTGGCAACGATAAGTATCTCCCTTACCTTAAAAGGCATGAGATCGTGAAAAACATCCCTTTCGTAGTTCTGCTTGTTCAAAAAACGCTGCAACAACTGACGGCTGTTGATGGTATCTTCGGGATTATCGGAAAGTCCGCCCATCAAAAGACCTTTGGCTTTGGTCTTGTGCAAAATCAGTTTAGCCAGCAAACTATTGATATAACCTGCTATCAGGTTCGAGAGATTTTCAATCAGGTTACGCTCTTCTTTCAGGAAAGGACCCTCGTCGCAGGGAGGAAATTCCTTGGTATAATATACCTCAATGGTCCCCTTCTTATCGTCAATGGTCTGGAAGGTCTGCATCTGCCTCCATTGCGTTTCTTCAAAGTCGGGAGTGGTGTACGAATTGTTATCGTAAGTAATGCGGGCCACACAATAAGGGGGATATTGCCAGGCTTTAGGCAGCAGGCCGCATATCTTCTGCAACGACTCATCCACAGGTTTGCCTTCACGTATGATAAGCGTGGTATAATTTATACATGACAACTCCTTTAATCGCTCGGTATTTTCAGCTACCAGCTTTTGTAATTCCTTTTGGGTATCGACAATTTTATCCATGATAT
>CAZNRQ010000292.1:0-4786 GCA_964574845.1 uncultured Bacteroidales bacterium | reverse complement strand
TACACTTTTGGTTTTAGCAATTCAAATATCAATAAAGATGAAATTAGAAAAATTTTAAAAGCTTTTAATATCAGTGACAGTTGGAATAAGCAAACTGCATTAGCTTCTATAATCGGGATTACAAGTTTACCACTTGAGAATTCATTCACTAATGCTGCATCAAGAAGGCATCAAGCCGCACATGACACATCATCAACAATACCTATTGGTGATTTGATTCAATATATTAATGAAGCTATCGCAATTGCATTAACTTTTGATGCACTATTATCTCATTCAAAAACAAAACTAATAAATGATAACACAGCCTTTTTATCTAATACAACAATAATCGACCAAAACTCCATTACAATGAGTTTCATTAAAAAAGAAACTAATCGGTGGAAATATAAAAGGAGAGGACGTTTGAATGCAGTTAAAACTGAAACTGACAAAAACAATCTTTTAACAACAGTTGTTCCGATTTCACAAGCAAATAATGAATGCTTAATAATATATGACGAATCAAACAAAATTATTAACTGGTATACATAATTATAACTACAGCTAGCTCTGTATATGAGTAAGCGGCGGTAGTACCGACAAGGGACACATAAAGGTCATACTTTCACCGGGCGACATGGGCAAACATGCCGCCACCTCAAACACATAATCGTTAGCGGTAAGTTTAACAATAGAACACATTCACTAAATAACATAGAGATGAACAAAATTTCAGGACTGAAAATTAGCGAAGCTGAGTATGATTTACCCAATAATAAAGGGAAAGGTAAAATAGCCGTTTTAATGTATAATGGAGGAGCTGACCCTAAGAAAGTTTTAGACTTCGCGGTAAGTGTATATGTTCAAAACAATGGTTTTCACGAGTTGATAGATGCGCATTTAGACAATCCATGGATGCGTGTTTTGCTTAGCGATATAAACAACTTGACGCAAAGAGGCTTTGATGCAGACGAAGATCGACTAACTAATTCCGTAAAATAAGAAATGATGGAAGACGAAATTAAGAAGGCCGAAAGATTAAACGCAATTGTTGATGCTGTTTGTTATTGGTTGGGCTATCAATTTAAAATTGGACGAGACCAACTTATCCATGAAGCAAGTCTAAGATATCCAATTGCAGACACTATAACTGCAAAGGGAATTGCAATAAATAGAGTTATACTGGAGAAACTTCACCCTATTTTTAAAAAGAAATATATTGATTTGGTAATTTTTGACGAAACAGTTAAGGAACCAGCAACAGAAAAAGATGACAAGAAATTAAAGGAGGTGTATGAGTTTAAAGTTGCCAAAAATGATACTAGTAAAGAATATAAAGACGAACATCAACGTGTTTTCAATGATATTAATAGGCTTGCATATTATCATTTATGGAGCAACAAAGATTGTTATTTCTTAATGTGCGGTAAATATGAAGATTTTAAAACATATTTCGTTGGTCAAAAAAGTGAAATTAAAAAAGAAAAGAATAAGCTCATAGCCCCAGTTAGAAAAATAACTACTGTGCAACAGGGGCATGCTCTGACAAACACAGAACAACCTGACCAAGAAAAAGTATGGAAACCAGAAGGTACATACAAAGATTGGTTTGGTTTTCAAATTGAGGAAGTGAAGGAAATAGAATTTAATAAGACTGACAATACAAAATTTGGATTGAAACCTTTTCAAGCGAATTATAAAGTAAGAAAAACTCAAACACACAAATATTCAGAGACATTAAAAATTAAAACAAAATGTGTTGCTATTACACCAAGTGGGCTTGAAAATATAAAGACACATGCAGCAGGAATATGGAAAATAGAAGCTGTTAAAGAAACAACAAACGAATAAAACTTACCCCTGAAATTGGACGGTTGCGTTCAGGCGGGGTGTGGCTCGTAGAAAAGGAAGCAGGAACCTTAAAAAGTAATGTTTCGTAGATAATTAAAAATTGGAAATAATAGTAATAGCCCTTGAACATTAGTAGCAACTATATAAAAACACTGACTCACAAAGAACAAATAAAGAAACTGAATATGAATATAATCGTTTACAAAGAATAATCGAGATAAGTTATCCAGATACAATTTACAGAGGCGAATTCATATTAAACCAAATAGTTATATTATGAAAATTGAACGGCAATTACAAGGCACTTTAAACACAGTTTTTACAGAACTTATTAAGGAAAAGGGGCTGGAAGAAAAAATAATGCCTTATGCAGTTATAGAAGAAGAGAGAGCAGATATTACTTTAAAAAACAAAAGTGGGAAGCCAATATTTTTTATTGAACTTAAAGACCCGACTGCCAAGGGCGGTAAAAGCGTTTTTGATAGTAGCGTTCTAATGCGCGAAGTAGAACGAGCACAACGATTAGAGATTAAATATTTTGGCAATTGTAATTTTTTGGCTTGTGCATTTTTTGACAAAGACAAACTGTTTGAAAAAGCAAGTGTCAATGAAGGTTTCTTTACTTTGACTGATATTTCCCGCCTCAGTCAAAGTTATACGCCTGGCAAAGAAATTCTAAACAAACTTCGCACCATAGCTGAATTTTATCTTGATCGGGCTATTGAAGTACTTGAAAAAAGAACACCCAAGTTTAGCGACCTAGATGAACTTTTCATTTTCAAAATCCGCAAACTTATTGAAGTTTATGCGCACCCAATTAGCAATAAGGTTTGGGACAAATACAAACACAACAAATCTTTTGAAAAGGAAATTCAGCTTTACGCACAAAGCCAATTATGGAATAAGCCTTCAAGTTTTGAAGAAATTGAAAAACTCACACACATTAGTGTGCTTATGCTAATTTCAAAACTTATTTTTTACAAAACGTATGTAGATAATCAAACTTATCATGCTTTATCTCCGATGAATGTTCCCGATTCAGTCAACACGCCTGATGATATGGAGGAACTCATTTGGAAATACTTTATAACATTCCAAGAAGTCACTGGAAATTTTGAATTGCTTATTGGAGAGCGCTCCGACATTATTTTCAAAATTCCATTTGTAAGTGATGCAGTCATTGATTTAGTAAACGAAATTCTTGATACAGAAGGTCACTATAATTTCAGTAAAATTCCTTTTGATATTATCGGGCGAATTTTTGAAGAGCTCATTCGTGAAGATGAACGCCATAAATTAGGACAATATTTTACGCCACCCCATGTAATTGATTTTATTAATGCTTTTGTTATTCACAAAAGTAGCGACAAAGTTTTTGACCCCTCATGTGGCTCTGGAACTTTTTTAGTGCGAGCGTATGAGCGCAAGAAACATTTATGTGCCGAAGAAGATGAAGCCGCAAAACATGATATTTTACTTGATGAAATCTACGGTAATGATTTATCAGGTTACCCAGCATATCTAAGTATGCTAAACCTTGCCATTAGAAATATGCGTAGAGCAAGCTATCCTCGTATAATTAACAAAGATTTCTTTGCAATTTATGAAAAGTCAAGCATTACATTACACAACCAGGAAGGGGTTGAAGAAAAAAGACCGTTACCAAAATTTGATGCCATCATAGGAAATCCACCTTACACCCGACAGGAAGATATTGGAACAATGCATGGCACAGTGAGTAAAGCAAAAATACAAACCCTAATAAAATCTGAATGCGGTTTTGAACCTTCACAACGCACTTCCATTTATGCTTACTTCTTTTATCACGCAAGTGTATTTTTAAAAGACCGTGGTTATCTTGCTTTTATATGCCAGAATAGTTGGCTTGACACTGATTACGGAATTGATATGCAACGTTACCTCCTGCGCAATTATGAAATAGTCGCTATAATTGACAGCGAGGTTGAGAGATTTTTCCCTACTGCTTCCGTTAACACAACAATAGTAATTGTCCGAAAGCAGCGTAATGAGGAAGCAAGAAACACAAATACTGTTAAGTTTATTTATTTATATTCAACATTGGCTGATACAATAAAAGACTACAAAGGAGTAAGCAAACTCTACAATATTATTAAACACACTAATGAAAGTGAGAGTAGCGATTATTTTCGTTTAAACTGTATTCATCAGGAAACACTTTCAAAATTCACCAAGTGGGGTCAGTTTTTAAAAGCGCCACAAGTTTATTTTGACATAATGGAAAGGGGAGCTAAAAAATTCGTTCCGTTAAAAGAACTAGCAGAGGTGCGATTTGGAATTAAAACAGGGTGCAATGATTTCTTTATTGTAAAAGATTTAACTGATACAGCAAAAGATAAATTGATTCCGTTAGCAGTCAATAATATTCATGGACTTGAAACGATTAAACAGGTTCGTAAGGAAAACCTTCGATTAGTCGAAAATGGTTTTAATGAGTTGTGGTTAATTGAAGAACAATTTTTATCTTCAATCATCACAAGTCCGAAAGATGTAAAAACATATTCTGTAGAGCCATCAACTTTGCACTTCAAACTTTTGTCTTCAGAAGAAGAGAAAAAAGATTTGCGGAATGCTTTTCCCTACTTATATGAGTATATCAAATATGGGGAACGAAAAAGCATTCATCGCGGCTCTACTCTCGCTAATAGAAAAATTTGGTATGATGCAGGTAAAAGGCAATTACCAGACTTGTCTTTCAGTTACATGATTAATGATTTTGGGAAAACTTTCAAGGGGGCAGTTCTAACGAATAACAATTTTCACAATATTCAATCTCGTTGCAATAAAAAATATAAACACAATTTTTTGATTTACTGGAATTTAAAATTCCCAAAATATCATAACAAAGTTCTGGCTTATAATAAGAATTATTGCAATCCATACAATCTATTGGTTGCCCAGTGTCGGCCATGTA
>CAZNRQ010000291.1:0-4830 GCA_964574845.1 uncultured Bacteroidales bacterium | reverse complement strand
GATAACGAGACCTTCCTGCATGGCTTGTTTGTAAATTTCCATAGAAGCAGGAATCACCAAAAGCTGGAAGCCATCAGGAATTTTCTTGCCTTTCAGAATGGCGGTAGCAATGCGGATATCCTCAATGCGTCCGTTGGTGCAGGTTCCTATCAGTGCCTGATTCAGTTTGGTTCCCTGAACTTCCGAAACGGCTTTTACATTGTCCACATGATGGGGAGCAGCCACCACAGGGAATAGCTGATTAAGATCGATGGTAAATTCTTTCAGATAATGAGCATCGGTATCGGCCCAGGTTCCGGCAGTTTTGCTACCAATGAAATCCCAGAGAATTTCGTCGGCGGGGAACACGGCGTTCTTGGCACCCATTTCAGAGGCCAGGTTGGCTATGGTCATACGATCAGAAATACTCAGGCACTTCACTCCTTCGCCATGATATTCGATCGACATATAATCGGCCCCGTCGCTGCCCATCATTCCGATGATCCAGAGAGCGATATCCTTGGCGTAAACGCCCGGATTCAGTTTTCCCGTAAGGGTTATTTTTACAGATTCGGGAACGCGAAACCAGGTTTCGCCCTGTTTCCACAAACCGGCGGTTTCCGTACGATCGATTCCTGCCGCAAACGAATTGAAAGCTCCTGCCGTACAGGTATGGCTGTCGCTGCCCACCACTATCATATCGGGGCGTGCATACAGCGACATGATCTGATGGCAAATGCCCTTGCCAACATCATGAAATTTGGTGATGCCTTGTTTGGCAACAATATCGCGAATCTTTTTATAATCGTTGGCCAGCTTGGCATTGGTTGGCGGAGCGTTGTGATCCAATACAATGAGCAATTGTTCGGGAAAGGCCACTTTTTCGCCTCCCATCTTGGCAAAGGTGGCATTGATACTGGCTGTATTATCGTGCGAAAGCACTATATCGGGCTTCTTAAAAACGATGCTGCCGCAATCGGTGCCCAAAATCTTCTCTGCATAGGTTTTTCCTGACATAAAATAGTTTGTTAGAATTTGGATGCAAAGTTATACCCATTTTCCTCACCACAAAATATTTTTAAGCCGAAAAAATTAATTCCTCAAACCAAAACTCAACAAGGTTTTATCCTTACTTTTGCTGACAAATAAACACGTATGAAAAAGCTCTTCACTATAATCCTCACCCTGGTAATCATTTGTTTGTATACCCGCGTATCTGCACAGCCCTGGATGAAACCGCCTTTCCTTGAAAAAACCAAATCGGAAGCTAACTTTTACGACATTCAGAAAGCATTTTATAAATACTGGGGCAACAAACCTTATGTGCGGAGCAAGGGCTACAAACAATTCAAACGCTGGGAATATCTGATGGAGCCGCGCTGCTATCCCGATGGCAAATTCCCTGAACCTTTGAAATTCTTTAATGAATACAAAAAATTCCTGGCTCAAACCCCTGTAGATAATAAAGCGAAAGCGGCTTCTTCGTGGCTTCCTTTGGGATTAAACTCATGGACCAACGGCCTCAGTGGCTACAATCCCGGCAACGGCCGTTTGAATGCCGTGACCGTGGATATGCAGGACCGCGACAACATTTATGTGGCGGCACCTTCAGGTGGTATCTGGAAAACCAACGATGGCGGTATGTCGTGGAACACTACTTTCGATACCATGGCAGTATTAGGCACATCAGCGGTTGCTATAGATCCAAGCAATCACAACATTATATATATAGGCACCGGCGATCGCGATGCATGGGACACCAAAGGCACGGGAATCTATAAATCCACAGACGGAGGCTCCACATGGAATACCACAGGCATGCATTTCTCAGCCGATTATCGCAATTTCAATAAAATACTCATCAATCCGCTGAACCCCAACAAAATTCTGGCGGCCTCCACTGATGGTATATACCGTTCAAAGAATGCCGGGGCGACATGGAATTTAGTCTACACGGCCAGCGAAGTGAAAGATCTGAAATATAAACCCAACGATACTTCCGTTGTTTATGGCAGCGGTTCCTTCTTCGTCAGGTCGTCCAATGGTGGCAACTCTTTCAGCAAGATCACCAACGGTATACCCAGCGATACGGTACGTATAGAAATGGACGTCACCAAAAGCAACACCAACTATGTATATGCGGTAGTTTCACGCCCCGACAATACCTTCGAAGGCGTCTACCGTTCCATCGATGCCGGACTTACATTCACAGCACGTTGCAATGCACCCAACATTTTGGGCTATGCCGACGATGGTAGCGACAATTCGGGGCAGGCATGGTACGATCTGGCCCTTGCCGTTTCACCCACCGATGCCAACGAAGTATTCGTGGGTGGCGTAAATGTTTGGAAATCGACCAATGGGGGTTCCAGTTTTACGGTAAACACCATGTGGAATACCGGAACAGTATACACCTATATACATTGCGACATACACTCACTGAACTTCTACGGCGACACACTCTATTGCGGTAGCGATGGAGGTATTTTCTACACTCCAGATCATGGAAGTTCCTGGGTCGATCTGAGCACTGGTCTCGGCATTTGTCAGTTTTACCGCATGGGCAGCTGCGAATCCGAACCTTATAAAATAGCAGCCGGGGCTCAGGATGTGGGTTCAAATTTATTATTCGACGGACAATGGACCCATGTGTATGGAGCGGATGGTATGGAAGCTATAGTAAACAATAACGACCCTTATACCATATATGTTTCTTATCAGGGAGGCGGCATCATGAAATCGGAAGATGGAGGTGCCAACTTCAACGGCGCCCGCCCTGTAGATACCCTTGATGGGAACTGGGTGACGCCTTATGTGATGGATCCTGCCAATGGCAACAAACTATGGGCCGGTTATCAGGAAGTATTTGCCACCACCGATGGTGCCAACTCATGGACACAAATATCAAATAATCTTACGGGAGGCAATAACCTTGTCAACCTGATAGTGTCGCCTGCAAATAACAATTACATCTATGCTTCACGCGACGAAACACTCTATGTTACCACCAATGGCGGATCAACCTGGAATACATACAATCCGGCTCCGGGTCAGTATATTTCCGGATTAGCCACCGACCCCGACAACGCTGCTAAGCTATGGATGACAGTAACCTCAAATGGTTCTGATAAAGTTCTGTATTCGAAAAATGCAGGAAGCACCTTTACCAACATTACAGCCAATCTCACCAATATGGGACTAAATTGTATTGCATTTCAGAAAAATGCAAACAATTCCTTGTACGTAGGGACAGAAGTGGGAATATTCTTTAAAGATTCTACTATGACCAACTGGATTGCCTACAACACCGACCTGCCAAACGTTGGCGTAAGGGAACTTGAAATAAACTACGCTATCGGCAAGATCAGAGCTGCAACCTTCGGCAGAGGAATTTGGGAAGCACCATTATATAATATGGTGGGTATTTCGGAAACGGGTATTGCCAGTGATTTTACCATTTATCCCAATCCTGCAAACAACTATGTAAATATTGATTTTACCGGCAAAAACACCGATAAGATCAGCATTACGGTTTTCAATGTAGTGGGCGTTTTGGTGAAAAATACGGAGAATATTGTTTCCTCCAAAACCATCAGGCTGGATGTATCAGGTCTGGTAGCCGGAACTTATTTTGTAAAGATAGCTAATCAAAAAGGAAGTTGCATCAAGAAGATCGTGGTATTACACTAGATCATTTCCTGACAAAATGGGGCATCTCGTAAGGTATTTCTATAGATAGTTCCACATATCCTTTAAATTCGCCCGCCTCAAACCATGGAGTTTGATGTATGATCTTCTTGGTACCATTCTTTTCTATGGTATACGAATTATCGTTATGGTTTTTCAGCATTCGGCTCAGCATGCTTTTCGAAGGCTCGGGATGACAATCCAGTAGGCTTTTACCTATCAGATCGTTTCCGCCGTACTTGGCAAAAGTCTTCTGCGATTTCTCATTCATGTAGATAATAATTCCCTTGGCATCACAAATGGTGATGGCGAATTGCGATTCTTTCAGATAATCTGGTATCATAATGGGTGTTTTTCGTAATAAAGGCAAACAGGTGCAACAGGACATTGTCCGCAAAGGGGTTTCCGCGCCTGGCAAATATATCGGCCGTGCAGTATAAGCCAGTGATGAGCTACGGCTATCTTATCTTCCGGAATATGTTTCACCAGTTGTCTCTCGGTTTCCAAAGGAGTTTTGGCATTCTTGGTCAATCCTATACGTGCTGCCACTCTGAAAACATGAGTATCCACAGCCATAGCCGGTTTTTTGTATACCACAGATGCAATCACATTGGCGGTCTTGCGTCCCACACCGGGCAATTTTTGAAGTTCATCCACATCGTCGGGAACTATTCCCTTGAAATCGCGAATCAACATTTGAGCCATGCCTATCAGATGCTTTGCCTTATTGTTGGGGTAAGAGCAAGTCCTGATCAATTCGAAAACCTCAGGCTGGGTAGCTTCGGATAAGGATTGTGCATCGGGAAATCTTTCGTAAAATCCCGGAGTGATCATGTTCACTCTTTTATCGGTACACTGAGCTGAGAGAATCACAGCCACCAGCAATTCATAGGGATCGGTATAATCCAGTTCAGTGTCCGCCTCCGGTTGGTGAAGCGAGAAATATTCCACAAAAAAATCATACCTGTCTTTAAGCTTTAACATAAAACGGATTTAATGACAAATATAAAAAAAAGCTCCACGCAGGAGCTTTAATTTTAGTTTTGAATTACCAGCCTCAGTTCCGGCTCTGATATATCTACCTCGGCAAGAGCTTTTGAGTACGAAATAATTCTGTTTATTACCTGGTCCGATGGGTCCGTAAAACTACTTTCTATCATTTGT
>CAZNRQ010000290.1:0-4904 GCA_964574845.1 uncultured Bacteroidales bacterium | reverse complement strand
GATTGAATTTACTTGGTTTCCAATTGTCGAATTGGTGACAACGATTACAATCAGTTGTACCTTCATTATCAAACTGCCCAAAATGTTTGTCCTTATGGCAACTGGTACAATTTGTTGATAGGCCGGTAAATTTTTGTTGTGTTGTTCTATCGTTATTTTCCCTGAAATGACATTTTCTGCATGTTTGTGAAGTATGTGCCCCTGTTAATTTAAAGTTGGTTTTTGCATGATCAAAACTAATTTCAGACCAATTATTCGAATTGTGACAACTCAGACAATTGTCTTCTGGATAGTATTTCTTGTCAATGGCATCGCCATGAGAATTCTTGTGGCAATCTGTACATTTTTTTCCTATATTTCGGAATGCCCAGGTTTCTGTCTTGCGATGACAATCGTTACAAGCAACTGCAACGTGGGCGCCTTGGAGAACAAAAGGAGACTCATTATGTCTTTCGATGGTGTATAAAGAATTCTGATAACTGTTGACATTATGACAAGAGGAGCAATCGGGTGCTATGCCATCCTTAACAAACTGTCCATTATGAAAATCTTTATGACAATCATTGCATTCTGATGTTTAATAGGAGTGCCATAGCCTGCTTTATGACACGATTTACATTCAAGTATGAGGTGTTTGCCTTCAAGGTTATAGCTGGTTTTTGTATGGTCAAATCCTTTTATAGCCTTGGTTACCACAAATGATGCATTCGAATGGCATTCCATACAATTAGGACCAAACTTATTTTCATGAGGATCAATATGACAGTTGCTGCATGTGTTATATTGCAGGCCTATAAACTTCTGACTTTTTACCCCATTGATAGTTTCAATTTTATGACATTTAATGCAATCTACATTTTCGTGCTTTCCTGTTAGTTGGAATTTTGCTGAAGTGTGTTTGAACTTTGATGCTGGTTTAAATGCATTTCCATCATGACAATTCAGACAATTTGATGAAAGTGTGCCTTTGTGATAATCAGTATGGCAATTGACACAGTTGGTCTTTAGTCCCAGAAAAGTAAATTTTTTGGTTTTTACTTTTGCATTGCTTATAAACTTTGCATTATGACAGTCAGTGCAGGTTTTCTTGCCATGTGCCCCACTAAGAATGAAACCTGTGATGTTATGATTGAACGTTTCAGTTTCAAACTTTACAATTTTAAAGCTCTTTCCCTGATGATCGCTATGGCAGGAAGCACATGTTTTTCCTTTAACCTCAGCCGAAGAATGATACCCTTTGTTAATGGCGATGCGTTCCTTTAATTCCGCATGGCATGCCAAACATTTGTCATTGGATAATTGTTCGCCCAGAATATGACATTGGGTGCAATTCGAAATACCGTCTAGTTGGGCATGAAATACGGATAGTTCGCCAGGTGATATTTGAGCATAAGAATTTCCGGTAAACAATATCAATAAAACGATTAAGTATTTGGTAACTTTCATATCCTTTGACTTATTTTTCGAATTAGTGTTTTAAAACTGTTTCACCAAATTTTTTCGTGACTTGTATTCCTATTTTTTGCAGAAACTGTGTCGGTAATTCACCTCCTGCAAAAATATACACCAGGTCATTCTTTATCCGACTTTCTTTATTCTCAACTGTATTTATTAGTACCACTTCATCTTTTTCAATTGAAACAGTCGATGTATTTAATCTGACATCTAGTTTTTTATTGGCGATGGCTTCATTCAGTTGGTTATTAATAGCAGGTTTAATACCAGCGAAAGATTCATTTCGGTTCGCTAAAGTTACATTGTTTTCTTCAGAAAGTAATAAAGCTGATTCGGCTGCAGAATCTCCTCCACCCACCACAAGTATGTTTTTACCCTGAATTAATTCGGCTTCCAGTAAACGGTAGGCTACCTTTTCAAGATTTTCGCCGGGAACATTCAGTTTTCGTGGTGTTCCTCGTCTTCCGATCGATAGCAATACTTTCTTGCATGTGTATTCTTCGCCAGTAAGTGTCACAACTTTGAAAATGTTGTTTTCATGAGTAATGGCTTCAACTTTTGAATTTTCTTTTAACAAGACGTCGTTATTTTTAATAACGGTTTTCCAGAGATCCAGTAATTCGGTTTTGGATGTTTCGTAAAGTTTGACTTTTCCATGAAGCGGAAGGTCCATAGGGGAGGTCATCACTACTTTAGAACGGGGAAATGAAAAAACTGTTCCGCCTAAAGAATTCTGCTCCAGTATGATGGCATTTATTTTATGTTTTTTTGCATTCAACGCAGCAGCTATACCGGCCGGTCCTGCACCAACAATTACCAGATCGTAGCTTGCAGAATGTCCTTTTTCCAAAGATTTCACAATGTTATCAACGGCCTGTTTACCTTGTTCCACTGAGTTTTTTACCAACCCCATTCCTCCCAGTTCCCCTGCAATGTATACTCCATGGATATTGGTCTCGAAATTTTGATTCACATGTGGTAAGTCAATGCCACGTTTTTCAGTACCTATAAGTAAAGAGATTGCATGAGTAGGACAAGCATGAAAACAAGCTCCATGTCCGATGCATCGCGAAGCATTGATGGTAGTGGCCTTTCCATTTCTGATCCCTAAAATATCTTTTTCGGGACAAGCGGCTATACAGGCACCGGTTTTAATACAACTATTTTCATCAACAACCGGATGTAGTGAAACAGGCTCATATAAACCTTCTTCTTTTGCTTTCTTAATTTTGGCTTCCACCACATTCGATTTCTTCTTCTGCCTCCATAGGTAAAAAACGACTGCAGCCAGGCAAAGAAGAAAAACTGCCGAATAGATCACAATATTTTCTAATTCAACTTCCATAGTTTAAAATATCCATTTGGCACCAAACATTATGGCTATCACCACATGAATGATCATAACAATGAGCATAATAAAAGCAAAAGGCAAATGAGCTACATGCCAGTATTTGAGAAGACGTTGCATACCTGTGAGGCGGTCGATCTTTCGATTCAACGATATCTCGTTTTTAAGGAGATGCATAATGTTCTTACTTTCGGAATGATTGAGACCATTTTGTTTTATGATGGTTTTGGCACGACGCAAAGATATACGGTCATCGGACAAGGTTTTAAAATATCCGCTCAATAAATTGCTGTGAACCATACCAATCTTTCTTTTTGTCAAGTTAACAATTTCTTCACGACTAGCCTCATCTAAGCTATTACTGCTATAACTGAGGACAGATTCAATATCTGTTTTCATATTCTTAACCTCACCTAAACTTAATTCGCGGCCTTCGATACTTCGGGGGATCTGAATATAAATGAAACGTCCGATTACCCCGCTAACAAATACAGCTACCATACTCCAGAAACTAATGGCAACTATGCCTCCAAATTTGAATGAAGTATGATATAGAACCAGAATAGGACCCAATGTACAAAGGAAAATGTGAAACTCAAGCCAGTATTTCAATTGGCCCAAACGAAACAAAAATCGCAACCTTTTACGAAGCATATAGATCAGGACGCCTATTAGCATAAAAGCAGAACCAACAATACCAAATCCATGTCCGAAAGAACCGCTTGGTTTCAAAGTTTTATAATCGGGATGGAAGAATCGTTCAGATACCGGAGTATTATAGAAAGTATAACCCGTATAAAGCAGGTAAGCAAATACTGATGAAACGATAAGCACTAAGGTGAAAAGGAATATACGATGAGCTGTTTTTGACATAATAATGCAATTGTAATGATGCTGGTGTAAAAACTGTTTTGAATTGGTTTTATTGCTACCAGTGGATTGAGGTGACAAATATAAGGATATTTATTTGATTCAGGCTTTTTGGTTCATTTCAATTTTAGGATTAATATTACCTCTGTATGTATCCTAATGTCTGGGTAATTCGAAAAGTTTTATAACGTACTTAAATAGGTGTAGTAGAATTGTTGGAATGTTTTTCGCTGAGTCAATATCAAGTTATACCAACCCTACGTCGAGTTGTACCAACCTAAAGTCATGTTGTACCAACCTAAAGTCATGTTGTACCAACCTAAAGTCATGTTATACCAACTTAACGTCGAGTTGTACTAACCCTACGTCGAGTTAACGAACCTAATATTATGTTAGTCAAATCTAATATTGAGTCAGAGGATTATTTTATTAAAAATGAGAAGAATTTTATCTCGAAACAAGAAAATGGTAAATTTGTCTGAAATTCACACTATACATTAGATATATGGAAAGTCAAACTTCCTCTAAAAAACCTCCGGTCGGTTTATGGATTGGCATTGCTGTAGCCCTTTTAATTTCGTTTCTGTTGATGGGTATTGCAGGTGTAGGCCTCTTTAATTATTTCAAAAATAGAAACCTAACGAAGGAGCAAACCATTGAAAATTCTGTACATTTCACATTGGATGATCGAAATATAAAAGAACCGGAGCCAGTTAATGATGACGGGACACCAATATTCACAGTGGTGGAAGAAATGCCACAATTTAAAGGGGGTGATGAGGCACGCATAATGTTTCTGACCGAAAACATTCAATATCCTCAGTTGGCAAAGGAAGAAGGTATACAGGGGACCGTGTATGTTACTTTTGTGATTGACGAATATGGTCTTGTTACGGGTGCTAAAATATTGAGGGGCATAGGGGGCGGTTGTGATGAAGAAGCCCTGAGGGTGGTCCGCAAAATGCCGCGGTGGAAACCCGGAAAACAATCGGGCAAGAATGTCAGGGTGCAATTTAATATGCCAATAAAGTTTACCTTGAATTAAAGGTCAAAGGGTGTTTTTCTTAGTGTCTTAGAGTCTTTATGCCATAGTGGCATAATTCCTATTGCTTACTTCTTGGTTTTAAGTGCAACCTCAAAGCTTACATGGGGTATTGAATTCGGTTTCACAAAAGAAGCTTTCAGTTCTCTTTTGGTAAAAATAGCGCACAAGGTATGAGATACCCTGTAC
>CAZNRQ010000289.1:0-4916 GCA_964574845.1 uncultured Bacteroidales bacterium | reverse complement strand
GTTCACTTCATATCCTGGTGTCCAGGTGCCAAGGTTGGTCTTGTCCAGAGTTTCCTGAATGGCGGTCACTACATACTGCATCTTTTCGTGATCGACTTTCACCACCGTAAGGCAAACGCCGTCGTGGCACATGCTCTGGTCTATACTCAGTTCTTTGGCTATGGGGGTTTCAATAGTGATATTGATATTGCTGCGGTCGTGGTCAATGCTGACTACTTTTCCTGTGGTTTCAACGATTCCGGTAAACATTTTTTTTAGGGATTTAGGTTTTTAGACATTTAGGAATTTAGGAGGGCAAAATTAGTAAAAATGATGTAACGCGTCTGAGTCCCCGAAAAATTCCTTAGTTTTGATGTCAAATAAAATCCAATGAGATCAGGGCTTCGATTATTTTCTGTCATCAGCATCGTTTTATTTCTTTCGGCTGTGGTTTTCTATGCCTGCAAGACCGGCACCAACCAAAACAAACCAGCCATAGTTGCTGAAAAGTTTATCAGGCACCTGAGCATGTTCGAATTTGAAGAAGCCCGTCAACTGGGAAATGAAAATACCTCTAAGATGATCACCATGCTTTCGGCCATGTATGAACTAAGCAAACGCAACGCCAAAGCCGAAACTCTGCAACCCAAAGATGCCAAAGTAGAGATCATCAAAACCGCTGTCGACGGAAAAAATGCCGTGGTTACCTATAAAAAAGAAGACGGCACTCCTGCGCAGATAGACCTGGTGAAGGTAAAAGGCAAATGGCTGGTGAATATGAAAAAAGAAATGCCCGCGCTTTCGCCGGGCAAATCCAAATAAGAAGTTATTAAAGAAACGCTTTAATCCAGGTTGACGATATTGTTTTCGTGTTCGATTATCAACATGGTCATATCAATTAACTGGCCAATGGTTTCCACCGGGTGTTTCACCACGTATTTTCCCATAGTCTTGAGTTCGATGTTGAGTTGGTATTTCTTCTTGAAAATCTCTATCAGTTCGAGAAACATCAGTGAATCGCCGTCTATATCGCGTATGATATTGGTATTGTCATTCAACTCAGAAGGTTCAACTTCACATTCCTCGATAAAGAAATTGTAAACGGTTTCTTTTACCTCGTTCAGGGTATTTGGTTCAATTTTCGCCATGACAATTTTTTTGCAAATTTACTTAAATTTTTTAATAACCAAAACTGCATTGTGTCCCCCAAAAGCAAAGGAGTTGGACATAGCGCAGTTAATCTCTTTTTTACGGGATTGGTTGGGGACGTAATCCAGATCCAACTCGGGATCTGGTTCATCCAGGTTGATGGTTGGAGTGAGGATGCCCTGAAGCATGGACTGAATGGTGATCACCAGTTCAATGGCCCCTGCCGCCCCAATAGTATGACCTATCATAGACTTGGATGAAGATATGGGTATCTTGTATGCTTTGTCGCCAAAAACTCTCTTGATGGCAAGAGTTTCGTATTTATCGTTAAGCATGGTGGAAGTTCCGTGGGCATTGATATAGTCGATATCGCTTATCTGCAATCCTGAATTTTTCAGCGCCAAATCTATGGTGTGTGCAATTCCTTCACCATCTTTCATAGGGGCCATAATGTTATAGGCTTCACTGCTGATGGCATAACCGGCCATTTCGGCAAGGATATTGGCTTTACGTGCTTGAGCATGAGTTAATGATTCCAGGATCAATATTCCGGCTCCTTCGCCAATCACGAAACCATCACGGTTTTTCGAGAAAGGTTTGCTTGCCTTTTCGGGATTTTCGTTCTCAGTCGACAAGGCAAAGATATTATTGAAACCTTCAATTTCTTCTTTGTTGACAATAGAATCAGCACCTCCCACAATAACCACATCGGCCACTCCGGAGCGTATCATATCGTAACCTATACCAATGGCATAGGCCGAAGAAGCGCAGGCAGAAGCCACAGTAAAATTAGGTCCCTGAAGTTTAAATTCGAGAGATATCCAGGCTGACATGGCATTGTTCATGCTTTTCAGGATACGGTTCTGCACGTTAGTGCCTTTTTCGGATGAAGAATTTGCAGTTGTGACCACTCCTAAAATTACTGCACAACGGTTTTTGTCCATGGTTTCGAAATCCAGACCACTCATATTTACTGCCTGTTTAGCGCTAACAAAACAAGCTTTGGTGATGCGGGTCATTTGGTCGGCTGATCTTTTTTTAATGTAGTTGGGCCAAAGTTCATCAAATTCAGCAGGGATCTCGGCAGCAAATCGGGTTTCATTTTCCGAAGCATCGAAAAGGCTGATGTTCTTCACTCCGCTTTTCCCTTGCACAAGATTATTCCAGCATGTTTCGAGGTTGAGGCCTAAAGAGGTGATTATATCCATTCCGGTAACTACAACTCTTTCCATTCGTCAGATTTTATTGAGTGAATATTCGGTAAATAAAGAAAAAGGTCCTTTGTCGGCATTCATGTATTCCTTGGAAGCAAACTCCAGCAACTCCTGACTGCAAATACCTCCATCGACTATGCTTTGTGCTTTGGCAATATAAACATGGATGAGTCTTTGTGTTACTTCATGGGTATAATCATTATCAGGTGTTTCGGCACTTAACAGTGTTTCGGCTGTGTTGAATTCCTGATAGTCGTAAAAACCGGCATTGGTCTTAATTCCCAGAAGGTTTTGTGAGCATAATTCGTCTAATTTAGCTATCAAAGTACTATAAGGTCCTCTGTCTGTCTTTGGGATATAGTTTTTTATTGACTCAAGCATAATGTCGTTCCCTACCTGGTCGAAAAAACTAAAGATACCTCCCGGGAATAAATTATTATCGACGATCTTATCAATCTGCCTGTAACTTAAAACTCCTTCACAAAAGATATTGTAAGCTTCATTCTGCACTTCCAGGAAGAGTTTGTTCAGAATAAAAGAATTGAATTCATCCTGTAAAAGGTAGGTTTTACCTGTTTTCTGACAGAATGCTGTGATGGTATCCAATACGTCCTGTGAAGTATTTTCTGTTTTGATGATCTCTACAATACTCTTTAGCTTCAGGGGATAGAAATAGTGTAAACCAATAAACCTGCTTTTAAAATCAACAGAGGGATTCAATAATGAAGGATTGAATGAAGATGAATTGCTTGCAATAATGCAGGTTTCATTCACAAAAGGCACTATGGATGCCAGAAGTTTTTGCTTCTCTACTTTGTTTTCCCATATGCATTCGATAATGAGATCACGGCCGGTTAGTTTATCGAAATGGTAATCTATTATTATTGTCTTCTGTAAATGTTTTAATCTGGCTTCATCAATTATACCGGCCTTGAATTCCCTGTTCAGTTTTTTCTGAAGAATTGCATTTTGTTTTTCGGCTTCTTCCTCGTTGATGCAGATCAATAATAACTCAAGATTAAAGTCCATCAAATAGTAAAAAATATCGGTGCCCAGTTTCCCGGAACCAATAATGGCAATTTTTCGTATTTCCTGTTTAGACATTTTTTTGTGCAAACAATAATGAAGCCATTATTTCAATGGCGTCCAAATGTAATATTATTTTAAGCTAAATTAACTGCTTCCACCGATTTGATCTCAGGTATAGCTTTTTTTACGGCAGCTTCCACACCATTTTTCAGCGTCATCAGGCTCATAGGACATGAACGACAGGCTCCGTGAAGTTCAACATTTACTACATTGTCTTCAGTTAATTCAACAAAACTTATACTCCCGCCATCAGCTTCCAGATAAGGCTTAATTTGTTCAATTACTCCGTTCACTTTTTTAATCATTTCTTCTTTTGTAGACATATTATTCGATTTTTTTAAGTTAGTATTTCTCGTTAGTTCTTACAGTTGCATCCTTCTTCGTGCTTTTCCACATCCACAATCTTATGGAGTTCGTTCCAGATTGATAACTGCTGAGTAAGCTTTCCGGCAAGTTCAGCAAAGGATTTCTCTTCAATACTGCCATTTGTTGTGGCAATAGGTTTTCCGTTGTCACCCGATTCGCAAATGCTTTGGACCAAGGGTATCTGCCCCAAAAGAACCGTCTTCATTTCCTCTGCCAGGCGACTTCCGCCATTTTTACCGAAAATATAATATTTGTTTTCGGGCAACTCGGCAGGGGTGAAGAACGACATATTCTCTATTAGCCCAAGAACAGGTACATTAATGCCCTCAGCCCTAAACATATTGATGGCTTTGCGTGCATCTGCCATGGCTACTTCCTGAGGAGTGGTGACAATAGCTACGCCAGCGATCGGTAGTGTTTGCACCAGTGTCAGGTGAATATCTCCTGTTCCCGGAGGGGTGTCAATAATCAGGTAATCAAGTTCGCCCCAATCCACATCAGTAAATAACTGCTTCAATGCATTGGATGCCATTGGTCCGCGCCATATCAAAGCCTTTTCGGGTTCCACAAAGAACCCTATTGAAATGAGCTTAACACCGTATTTATCAAAGGGAATTATTCTTACATTTTCTCCGTTTTCAATCACTTCAGGCTTTTTATCCATGAGTTCGAACATGAGGGGAATGGATGGTCCATAAATGTCAGCATCGATCAATCCAACTTTTGCGCCTGTTTTTGCAATGGAGATAGCAAGATTAACTGCAATAGTTGATTTTCCCACACCGCCTTTACCAGATGCGACGAGGATAATATTCTTTACTCCAGGCAATACATTTTCTTTCTTTACCGTTTGCTGGCTGGTTCTTACTTTTGCACCGAATTCTATGTGAGTAGTTATTCCTTCTCCTACATACTTTCTGATAGCTTCAATGCAATCGTTTTTTAATTTCTCTTTTAAGGGGCAGGCTGGTGTAGTAAGTACAAGTTTAAACGACACTTCCTTCTTTACATCATCTATAACAATATTTTCAATCATACCCAATGTAACCAAATCTTTATGCAGATCAGGATCAATTACATTTTTTAGTGCGCTTAAAATTAGTTCTTTAGTTATTAGCA
>CAZNRQ010000288.1:2575-4924 GCA_964574845.1 uncultured Bacteroidales bacterium | reverse complement strand
GTATGATTAACAAGCCTCATATTACATTAATGATGACCCTATGGGGTCGGCCTGAAGTATTTTCGGTAGTGATTGCCGGATTGAATCGTTTTATGAATCATCCGGAGATTGATACTTCGATGGTTTTTGTGTTGTCGAAAGAAGATCCGCATTATGAAAGGCTGATGACAAGTGTGAGCATGTCGATGTTTGATTTTGAAGTAGTGCAATGTTCTAATGAACTGTTGGGTAAGAAGCATAATGCCGGTATCAAAGCCGCTTTGAAGGGATATCCGGATTATGTAATGAACATAGGATCGGACGATCTGTTGCATCCGGCGCTGTGGGATTTGTACATGCCTTATATTTTAGACAAGTATCACCTGATCGGGTTGAAAAAACTTTATTTCTATGCCCCCCCCAGCGAAGCCATTATGTTTTCGTATAACAGCGGCCACCTGGTTGTGGGTGCCGGAAGAATTATGCATGCTGCTCTTCTTAAGAATATCTGGAAGAAGGATAAGAAGCTGTATGATGACGATTGTCAGCGGGGATTGGATACCAATAGCGCCAACAGGTTATACTATAACGGTTGTATTCCCCTGGTACTGGATACGGGACAATTCCCGATGATAGTGGATATCAAAACAGAGGACAATATCAATGTGATGGGGCGCATTAGGAGCACGCATACCTATAATATCATTCAGGATGTGCCTTGTGATCTGCTGAAATGCTGGTTTCCGGAGTTGAAGCGTCTTGATAAGAATCACCGCGAGGCTCAGAAGATGCAAAATAAATAATATACAATGGGAAATCTGATCCACTTCCAGGCGTATCAAATGCCACCGGCAAAGGTTAAACTTAACGGAAATCAGATCCGAAGTTTGATTGGTGTTTTGATGAACGCAATGGTTTATCCTAAAAATGTTCTGGAACTGAATGCCATCCGCGATATTATTCAGAAGCTTTATTTGAAACTTGTTAGAAAGGTTGTATTGCCGGGAAAATTGATAAGTGTTACTTTAACAGATCCTGAAATGTGGGCGCTTTCTTTTGTTCTATTATGCATTGACTCTCAAAGCTACGAAAGAAGTTCTCTGCATCCGATAATCGACTTAATTGAAAGGAGAATAGTATGACCCGGAAAAAACGCAAAGGACGCGATCATGAGTTGATAGAACTCAGGGATAAGAAGCTGGCGGAGCGCTGGCATTATTGGACTGAGGTGAAGCGACGGCGGTTTGATGATGTGATAGAGATCCTCTCCCGGGAGGAGTTCTTTGTAGGGGAGCAAACAATACTGCAGGTGGTGAGGAGAAAACAAGAATACCTGGATCAACTTAATAATAAATGTAAAAACCAATTAGACTTATTTGAAAATGAAAAAAATGATTAAATGGCTTTACCGGATTTTTATCCAAGGCCCTCAGAATTTTAGATTCCGCGTTAAGGTTGCCTGTCTGGTGCTGAGGGGACCTTTTTTTGTTATTGCAAAAATCAAGTACCAGGATAAAGGCGCCAGCATAAGCTACAGGCTGAGAACGCTTGGATTGCCTAACGATGATGTGAGAGATCATGTGCTGAGAGATGTGAGAAAGATTTACAAGAAGAGCGAGGATAAGAAGACAGTGGTTAGGGTGATCAGGAGGGGTAAGTAGTTTAAAAAACCGTCGAATATGAAGTTTATATTAGTTTTTATTTTGATTTTCATTAAGCACTGTTTGAGGCTTATTGTTATTATTCTTACCAGTATTGCTATTTTGTTTGAATGGGCGCTTGGTGGATTGGAATTATTAATTTTCAAATTGCTGAAGAAATGAAGTACATTTTGACACATGCCAAGATTGATGGCGCCATTAAGGTGGAGTATGATGAGCAGGGGCGAATTAAGATGTTTGAGTTTGATTGTGATGCTTCCGGAGAACTGTGGAGCTTTATTATGGGGAATTTTCCGGTGATGGTGGATGACCTGAAGGCGCCCGGGTATAAGAACTTTACGATGAGTGAGGTTTATGATGATACCAGCTTTGATGCTTTCTGGAAGGCGTATAATTATAAGGTGGGGAATAAGGCCAGGGCGGAGAAGTTGTGGAAGTTGCTGAGTGAGATACAGAAGATGCAGGTGCTGATCAGGATCAAGCAGTACGATGCTTATCTTATGACTCATCCTGCCCAGGAGAAGTGTTATCCGGAGACGTTTTTGCATCAGAAAAGGTGGGAGAATGAGTTTAGATAGAAAATTGTATTTTTACAGATTATAACCAAATAAAACTGTCGAAATTATGGAATCAAATACGATAAAATGGAAAGGTGCAGTATTCTCATTACCCGATGAAAGAATTACGCTCGTTCCAGTTGAATATAATG
>CAZNRQ010000288.1:0-2565 GCA_964574845.1 uncultured Bacteroidales bacterium | reverse complement strand
CCAAGTTTTTCATTCAAGCCTTTGATATTCGGAATGACACCGAAAATACCTATTTAGAATGGAATTTTTATTACAGAAGAGGAGATAAATACTTTTTTAAAAGTAACTCAACTGGTAAAAAGCTAATAATAACTACCGATGATATTGCTGCTTATCTTTTATTCAAAAAAGGTGAATCATACAATCTAGATTTTAATAAACCAAATAAAACCGTCGAATTATGAAAGATCTATTAACTATTTTAGAGGTTGCTTCGATAGCAGCTATAGTGTGCTTCTTTATTATGTTCAGTTATGTAGCTGAATTAAGACGAACAAATCGTCAAATGTTACGCATCGTTACAAAATATGCAGTAAAGAATGGATTGCTGACTGATGTAAAATGCAGTAAATGCGGGCATGATTTTAAGACTTTGGAGTTTGATAAGGTAGTTTGTCCGAAATGTAAGGCTATGAATCAAATTGATGCTGAAAAAGTATAGCCACTAAGGTACCCAGACTCAAAGTTACACAAAGAAGAAGCCCACTGGATAAGTGGGCTTTTTTTTGTGGTTTAAAAATCATTTAAACTTCCGGTTCTGGCGGATTGATGTTAAGTTCGATGTTGTTTACTGAAGCCGGGATTCGGACGGAGGTGGCATCTTGCACGCGTATGGTAAACTCTTCGATCATGTCGATAAGATCGGCGTGGTTGTGATCAGTTTCGGAGGCGGTGTTGTTGGGACGACCGGCATAAGGTTGTGAAAACCGAAACATGAAGGCGTTGACCGGATCGGGATACCCGAGATAGAGCAGGGCATCTTCCTGTTGGGGTGAACTATCGGCAGTGCGCTTTTTGGTATCTGTAACTATGTGCAAGCGGACGACTGCATCGGCCTGTTTGCGTCCGCGGCTGAGTTGCTGCCATTGTATGGGCAGGAATTCTATAAAAATGGCCGGGCGTTTGAAGGCCGGTTCCTGTTCGATGAACTGGATTTGGTTGTTCCAGATGTCAAAATGTTTGAACACTTGTACTTCCGGTGTGCCAGTGGTGATAAGCTTTAGTTGCAAAATGATATCCTGATAGAGCTGTTTACGGATGCCCACGAAGTCGGCGTTGGGGGTTGGAGGTGGGGTTGTGTTTGTCATGTTATTTAAGATTTAAGATTTTGATTTACCGGCCGGGTTAAGTGGAAGTCACCCGGTCAGGTTTTGGATAAGGCGTTTTTCATTTCGACGGTGATCATGTGTTCCAGTTCTTTGTTGAGCATGCGGCTTTCGCCGATGAATCGGCGGCGGGGGATTCGGGCGGAATGGTTTCTGCCGGCGAGACCACCGTCGTTGTGGATTTGTGCGTAGATTACGTCGGTTGATATAAAGACGGCCTTACCGGCAATTCTGCCACGCAGAGATTTGGCCAGGACACTCCTGCCCTTACCAAATAGGATGGCTCTGTTTGCACGGCCATCTTTTTTGCCTTTGTATTTTACTCGCTTGCCTAAGAACACGGCTCTTTTTTCGTCCTTACGAGGTCTCCAGGGCTGAAATGATTGGTCGGTGAATCCCTGAAGCTGGAAGGAGTTGTTGTAATGTTCCAGTGCCATGATCTTGACCTTACGGGGGATTTCCTGCTGGATGGAGCGGAGGAGATCGGCACGGATGGCCTTCATTGATTTGCCTTTGAACGTTACTGTGATTGGCATTTTGTTTATATTTGAGGCATTATTAAAGATCACTATAATGGAGAGAATACATGTAAGGTCTTCGATGCTGGATTCGGTCGGCTATGATGAAACAACTGGGACATTAGAAGTTAAGTATAAAAGCGGTGGCATTTACAAGTACCGTAATGTTCCATTGGAAGTTTATTTAGGACTTATGTCGGCTTATTCGAAGGGTCGTTACTTTAATCGTTACGTGAAGGGGAAGTACCGGGCATTTTAGGTATATTGGGCATAAAGCGCCAACAATTTTCCCTTATGTTTTGAAGCGTTTCGAATTTTGGGTTCAGGTCGATGCACCATACGCCTTTGGATGTTGAGAGTTCAAAGATCGCTTTTTCGAGCGCTTTTCGCAGTTTTTTGCATTCTTTGCAATCGCTGCATTTACGTGTGTTTGCCATTGTTTTTGTTTTTAATGTTAGCCTTTATATTGATTAAAACTTGACTTTGCTATTGTTTATTTTGTATCTTTGCACCGGACCAGCTGCCACATAAGAAACAGGGTTGGACCAGAAGAAGCCTGAATGTGAGTTTGGGCTTTTTCATTTATACCCCTTAAATGGCCGTGACATAATTTCTTTTGCTGTTGCATAATGCACCTTATTATTGATTATAATTGAAAATTCGTTTAGCTTTCCGTATCCGGCAGGTTGAAAGGTTGATCGTATAATATCCAATACTTCTTCCAGGTCAGTTTCTGAGGTCATTCTTATTACAACATTGTTTGCCTGTTTTTTTGCAACGTGTAAACGATTGTTAATAGAGCTGCGATTAGAACATAATTTCCCTTCATGCAACTCTTCAGCTATACGATAGTCCGGGGAGGAGTTATTTTCTACTTCAGGAAATATGATCTTCCGTAATTG
>CAZNRQ010000287.1:0-4946 GCA_964574845.1 uncultured Bacteroidales bacterium | reverse complement strand
TGTCTACCTGGGTGGCTAAAGAATCACAAATTTTATAATAATAATTACATCCTTCTCCGAAAAACTCTCCAACGCTGGCTTTGATATTAATATCTTCGCATGAACAATTCTCAACCACTACTGTTATAGGATTATCCACTCCTCTGTAAAACAAATTGAGTTTTAGCGGAGAAACCGCTACGGTTTGCGATTGCAATTGGATTGTTAATAGAAAAACAAGCGAGGTCAGAATTATTCTCAGTTTTCTTATCATTACCTGTATTGTTGAGTCAGTGTTTTATTCTATTTCTCTTTTTTAATCAGGTTAATCAGTCAAATCAGATGAATCAGCGGTTCAGACATTTTCCCCTCCAAAAATAACATTTTCTCCAATCCAACCATAAATATTAACAGTTTATTTTCTACAACTTAATTTTTTTTCTAAAATATGGTCGAAACTTTTGGTTTGGTATAATTATTGTATATGTTGCCAATGGTAACCTTATTAATTAATTTGTTAAAACCATAATTATCGAAACACTTAATCTTATTGTAGTCTTGTACTAGGACCACAGCATTCCTAACAAATATACTCCACCAACTACGATAGTTGGTAACTAACAACCTCTACACTTTACGGCTCAAAGCAGGACACAATCCAAATGTCTGGCTTATGTCGAAATCTAAAAAATCCGGTTTTGCACCCAAGCGGTGCAAAGGCAGAAAAAGAGGCTGCCGCGAAAGAAAAAAGAACCATCTGAAATGCCTGTGCGCAGGGCATAAAAGGCTTAAGGTCGCCCTGAACGATAAGCTGAAGGTGTTGAAAGTCTGGTGGGCTTTCCATTATGTCTTTGTATTATTTGCCGACGAAACGCAGGAGAAGTTTTACGCCAACTTCAATTATGCGCGCTGGCTGTTGCGCAGCAAAATGTTTTATCGTCCTGCGCCTTTGGTTATTGTCAATTTATTTCATTACAGCACACTTAATGAAGATACGGCGGAAAAAACCCTTGTTTTTTCCAGAAAATATGCAGAAAAACTAATAAACAAAGATCAAAAAAGCATAAAGCAACTGAGATCGCTTTTGCTAGGCAATCAAGTGATGCAGGCTGCCCGACGATTCTACAAGTAATTCGATGGCACACGCATTCAAAATTATTTTCCTTTGTAATTGTAATTTAATACCGCACAATGGAAAAATTAAATACCTCTGTATCTTATCCGGACGGCTCCTTTTTCGGACCAGGGCAGAGCATAGGAGTGAGTGAAAGGGGCAATCTAAAACAAATATAAAATGTCAGACGAAAACTGTAAGGCAATTTTAGATTTGTTGCCTACCGATTTTGATGGGGTGTATAAACAGGGCGGAGTTTTCATAAATACATTGTATGTGGAAACCACTTTGTATGCTACGCCAATTATTACGGAGGCTGACTTCAAACCACTGGTGAAAGATCTGGGTGATGCCAATCTTGCTGTCGCTAACGGCGGTGATGTTGAAAAAGCCATACAGATGGCCGCCAGTATTAAGCTGCACAAAGCTATGGGGGATAAACTGATACCCTATATCAACAGCTTATGGAAGGGCAACCGTGTGAATCTGGAGAAATCGGGGGCAAAGATCAGTGCTGAACCCAAAAAGGTTCCGCCTCCTGATCAACCTATCATTGATAGAATTGTGAAGGGACCTGTAGCAGGGTCACTAAAGGTCTATCTGGTTAGGGGTAAAAAGTCCACTTTGAAAAAACGTTCGAAAAAGCATTATCGTATCTTCATGTTCGAAAAAGAAGAAGATATAAAGGGCGTTGAAGTAGGTGATACATTCGATTCGCGCACGCTGTTCGCGTATGATGTACCTGCTTCGGTATACCGGTTTTATGCTGTAAGAGCCGAAAATTCAGGTGGTTCTTCTCTTCTCTCATCCAAGGTGAAGTATTTCCTGCTTCCCTGATGGATATGGAGCACTCGTTGATGCCCGGCGCGGCATCAACCCTATAAGGGCAACAGTTCAGTTTCTGTTGCCCTTATTTTTTTTGTTACAGTTAGAAATACATATCCCCCCATTTTTAACTCAATTCCGGTAATGACTATTATAAATCACTAATTCCATCCTCTTATTGATAAAAGGCCTGTTCAAATGAATTCGTTATTTTATAAAAAAAATAACAGGCTAATTATAAATTATCTTTTATTGATATGAATTTTTCGAACAGAGAAATATTTGCCAAATTAGCTGAAATAAATAAAAAATTTGCTGAATCTTATTTTTGCCAGTATTACCCTATTTTTTCGTAGGGTTGAGATAATTTTCCGTAGGCTTGACACAATTATTCAAAAGCTTCACACAATTTTCCGAAAGCTTCACACAAATTTTCAAAAGCTTTACACAATTCTTCAAAAGCTTCACACAATTTTCCAAAAGCTTTACACAATTCATTAAAAGCTTTACACAATTTTCCAAAAGCTTCACACAATTCAGTAAAAGCTTACCATAATTTTGCGAAAGCTTTACACAATTTTTCGAAAGCATGATACCAGCAAAAATTGTGATAATACTACGAAAGTTAGTTTTAGTGAAAATCAGTGTATTATTCCATGCGAAAAATAGCGATAGGTTGATTTTTATGCGAAAAATGAGGGATTTTTGAAGCGCAAGAAGGGTGTAAAAAAGGAATATTTAGGAATTTAATAATAGAGGAAAAGGGAAGGTGAATTGCGGGGGTAGGGGCGATTCACGAATCGCCCGCAAATTTCATTATTGAATGATGTCGTTCATGGGGTGTCCGCATAGAAATTGGGCTTTAGCCCAAAATTCTTTCCCGCCTTTTCTTTGCTTCAATCCTAAAGGAAGGAAAAGCCGGTAAAGAATTTTGATTATACTCATTACAGAGGTTGTAGTTGTATTCACCCGGTGACTCGATTTCGTATAAAGGGCAGTCACCTGGTGAATTTTACCCAGAAGTAAATTGCACCTCGCACAAATATCACCCCAACCATTCAGAAATCCAAAATGAAAATGTCCTATCTTTGCAACAACAATCACCCGTAAAACTGAATTATGAAAAAACTAACACTCGCTTTGTTTGCACTTATACTTTTTGCCACTACTTCTATGGCTCAGATTCCCAACAATGGTTTCGAAAACTGGACCAATATGGGTACTTATAACAACCCTGATCAATGGGGGACCATGAACAACCTGAGTGCACTGGGAAGTATATTTACTGCCGAAAAAGGAACTCCGGGCAGTCCGGGTAGTTCTTATCTGAAACTTACTTCGAAAACCACTCCTTTAGGAGTATTAAATGGCATAGCAGTGAGTGGTAAGCTGGACACCATCAATATGAAACCTATCTCGGGCTTTGCTTATAATCAGCGTCCCCAGAACTTTACAGGAAAATGGCAGCACATGATATTCGGCAGCAGCCAGGGTGCCATGACTGCCACTCTTACCAAATGGAATCCGGGAACCTCTTCCAGAGATACCGTTGCCATTGCCGATCGTATTCTATCGGGTATGGTAATGTCATGGGCTACATTTACCACTCCTTTTGTGTATCATAGCGGCGAATTTCCTGACAGTTGCATCATTTTTCTCAGGGCAAGCGGTCCGACCCCTACCAATCTCGATTATCTCTATGTGGATGATCTCTCTTTTACCGGAACGGTTGCAGGAATTGAACATAACGCTTCGTCAGCAAATGAAATCAGTATATTTCCTAATCCTGCAAAAGACAAAATCATTCTGGATCTGAATATCGTTTCATCTTCGCCGACCATTATTCATCTTACGGATATGAATGGCAAAGTAGTTGTTTCGAAAAATGCAGGGATATTGTATGGTTCAACACAACAAATCCTTAACATTTCGGGATTGTCTGCAGGCAATTATTTGGTAAAGGTGATTTATGACAATAAAGAGCTAACTCAGAAAGTCATCATTCAATAAAGTCTTCATACTTCTGACTTCGGACTGACTAAAAGCAATTAAAATTCTTTACAACCATTTCATCAGGCTGAAATCCTGACGATGGGCCAGTAAAGGATTCTTTGGGTAGACACGGAAAGCATAATCGTAAACCCCCACCATTTCGGCCGGTTTTTCGAAATAGAAGGTCACCGTATCATTCTCTATATTCGTGATAGGCATCTCGTAGCGGTTCATCACTTTCGATACTACATCGTTTACCTTTTGTCCAAAGAGGAGTTCCACACCCAGGTCTTTTTCGCTCAGTTCGTTCACCTTCAGTTTCACTTCGGCAAAGAACTTTTGTCCCAGCTGCAGCGCTTTCTGGTTAGCGTTGGTGGTGTTTATAGACACTACTTCCAAGCTGTCCCATCCGCGCAGCATCTTTTGTTTCCAAGAGGCCAGTTTGCGTGCCTGCAGATATCCTTCTTCATTAAGAATGACACTGCGACTGTAAAGAGGCTGATAATACTGACGGCGATAGTCGTCCAGCATACGTTTCATGGTAAACTGAGGAGCAATATAGGCTATGGTATTCTTGATCTTCTTCACCCAGTCGATAGGCACATTTTGTTGGTTCCTGATATAGAACATAGGGATGATCTCGCTTTCGAGCATATTGTAAATGGTAACGGCATCCAGAGCATCCTGTGCATTCTGGTTTTGATAGGTGCGTGCTTCTTTCAGCGCCCATCCGGCATCGGGTCTGTAACCTTCGGCCCACCATCCGTCAAGTACACTGAAATTCATAACACCGTTCATTACGGCTTTTTCACCGCTGGTTCCTGATGCTTCCTGCGGACGGGTAGGGGTGTTAAGCCAGATGTCCACACCCTGTGTCAATCTTTTTCCGACCTCGATATCGTAGTTCTCTACTATCAGTATTTTTCCTACGAATTCGGGGCGATTGGAGATGTCGTAGATCATTTTGATCATATCCTGTCCGGCCTTATCATTGGGATGAGCCTTACCGGCATAAACGAATTGTACGGGAAATTTT
>CAZNRQ010000286.1:0-4947 GCA_964574845.1 uncultured Bacteroidales bacterium | reverse complement strand
GAGCATATAGATCAATCGGAATGTTCCTGTACCAAAGGCTTCGATATTGATAAGATCATGGCAAGAATTAAAGACTATAAGGTTGATGCCGTTGTCAATTTCTCCTTCAAGAGTTGTCATTGCATGGAAAGCAAGATACAGGATATTAGCGAACTGGTCGAAAAGAATGGCATTCCTGCCATGAATATTGTGACCGACTATCTGGAGATCTACGACAATGCTGATAGCTACATGGAGAAGATCAAGGCCTTTTTGAAGATATAATTGAAGCTGCCGCCAGCATAACTCTGGTGCTGTTAGTCCTCCTTTTTTCAATAGAATGTGTTTGGTTTCGCGTTCATTGATATAGTTTTCGTTATCGCCATTATCATTCGCCTGATGGAGCAGAAATAATTCAGACCGGATATTTTTTTTGAAAATTCTTCTTTCTTTGTGTGATAAAATTTCTGATATTTGTAGTGCAATTTTGTCATTTTGTGTGATTATTTCTTTGTTTTGTGCGAACTTTTTTACTTTGGTGACGTATAACGGAGGTATTTCGTGAAGACAGCGAATGACAATTAGTTTGCTAAAATGAATTGCTTGTAATATCTAATAATTTTTGATTATGCCTGAAAAACTGGAAGAAGCACTTGAACAGATCAAATCCCTTGAAAAGATTTTGGAAGAAAATGTCGAAAAGGGCAATGAATTAATGAAGCTCATTGAATCTCTGGAGGACCAGATTTTTTGTATTCAGCGAGATAAGGACAATGACTTTATTATCACCTTTGCGGAAGGCAAAGTGGCTGAAAATTATCAGCTCAGCACGGCCCAGGTGCGCGGACGAAAGATCCGAAACATTATTGGCGAAGAACTCTACGCTACCTTAGAAGGGCATTATGCCAAAGCTTTCGAAGGCGAGGTGGTAAAATACAGGGGATTTACCCTGAACAATCGCTACTATTCAACGGTGCTTTCACCTTTCAAACGCAACGAAGATGGCGTAGTCTGCGAAATTATCGGCAATACCACCGATATTACCGAGCAATATTTTACGGAAGAAAAGTTCAAAGAGAGTACCGAGATACTCAACTACATCATCGATCTCAATCCCTACGGTATTCAAATTTGTAATGCCAAGGGTTATCATATTCGCGAGAACAAAGCTTTTCTCGATCTGTTTGTTTTTCCTCCTCCTCCGCAGTGGTCGCTGTTTAACGATCCTTCGCTGACGCAATCGGGATTTAATGAGAAGTTTATGCAGGTTACCAAGGGCGAGAAGATCAATACGCCTCCCATTTGGTATAATGCCCATCTTATCAATCCGCAATGTCCCGATAAACCTATTTGTATTGGGACATCTGTTTTCCCTGTGTTTTTGGCAGATGGGAAACTGGAGAATATCGTGCTTATGTTCGAAGATATCACCAACCGCGTGAAAGCCGAGGAAGATATCATCAAGCGAATTGAAGAACTGGAAGCCATACACGATTCGACCGTTAACCGCGAGTTGAAAATGAGGCAGATGGAAGAGGAAATTGAAGATATAAAGCGAAAGCTGAAAAATTGATTTTTTTTGATAAACAGGAAAGTAAGCAGCAAATAATTTGAAACAATTATAAAAATGAACTCACCCATGGATTATAAACAGTCATTAGTAAAAATAAAAGAACTGCAAAAGGCTATTTGGGAAGCCCAGGAAAAGTCAAAATTTCTGACCGATATTACAAAGTCGTTAGAAACCCAAATATTTAGGGTGGCCAAAGATAAGAAAGGGAAGTATGTGGCTATTTTCAGCGAAGGCCAGATAGCCGAAAAATATAAGATAACCACCGCCGATGTGAAGGGCAAAACCCTATCAGCTATCTTCGGTGAGACCCTTTATCAGGAACTGAAGCCCTATTATGATCAGGCTTTTGCCGGAGAAACAGCCCACTACCGGGGTTTTCTTTTCAGGAAACGTTATTTCTCGACCATTCTGACTCCCTTTAGTTTTGATTCCGATGGAACTGTGCTGGAAGTTAGCGGCATTACCCAGGATATTAACGAACTGTATGATACCGAAAAGAAATATAAGGAGATGACCGAGGTGCTTAACAATATCATTGAGTATAATCCTTATAGCATTCAGATTTGCGACCCTGAAGGTTATCAGATAAAATTCAACAATGCCTTTTTGAAGATTTTCAAATCGTCGCCTACCAAAGAATGGTCATTGTTCAACGACCCTATGTTGAGACAATCCGGTCTTTTTGAGGAAATACTAAAAGTGAAACAAGGCGAAATTGTTGAGATACCTGAGATTTGGTATAACTCACACGATGTGGATCCAAAATATCCCGACAATCTGGTGTGTCTGCGTGCCATACATTTCCCTATCTTCAATGCCAAGCATGAGTTGGAGAATATTATTTTGATGCACGAAGATATTACCAGCAAAATGTCGTTGAAGAAAAGAGTGCGCGAACTGGAAGAATTCCATGAGTTGGCTACGGGCAGAGAATTGTTGATGAAGAATATGGAGAAGGAATTGGAGGAGCTGAAAACAAAACTCAAGAATAAAAACAATTCTAACTAGCCATAAGTAAAAGTAACATGGAAGCATCAAGATTCAAACAGTTACAATTAGTATTTCAGGATGTTGGGGATATCACTGGCGAAAGCATAGTGGTATTTTCGTTTCTCAATAAGAGTACGGGTGCATTTGAAGTAAAATTTATTGAGGGTGTTTCCATTGCCAAAATACAAACAGCCAAAAAAGCGGTTCAAAGATTTATCAAGGACTTCAACCCGGTGAATTTCAGTTTTACAATACAGGATAATCCTGTGCTGGAGAAACTTTTATCGGAGAAGAAGTTTGTTAGTACCGATCTTCATCAGGCCACCCGTAATCTTTTGCCAAAGGATGCTGCCGATTCGGTGCTGGCATTGTTTCCAATAGTGCAGGTAACCACTTTCCCGGTTGTTATCAATGAAGCAGTGCTGGGTTTGATATCTTTTGTTAGCAACAATAAAATTGAGACACATAAACTGAAAGCCATGACGGCTTTTACCAATCATGTTACTTTGTTTCTGGAAAACATTCTGGTGAACGAGAATCTGATCATGGAGGTTAGGGATAAGACCGTAAGGCTGGAGGAAGAAAAGAACAACCTGGAAAACAACGTGCGCGAGAGGACCATCAAATTGGATAATTCGCGAAGCGCCTTGTTGTATATGCTGAAAGACATTGACAAAGCCAGCAAAAAGCTTTCGTCGGCCAAAGAATATACCGACAATATCATACATTCAATGATTGAAACCCTTATCGTTATCGATACCAAGGGTGTGATTCAAACAGTGAACAAAGCTACCTGCGATCTGCTGGGATATGCCGAGGCCGAACTGATAGGCAAGCATTTTGCTTCTATTTTTCCCGGTAACGATGCGGTGAAGGTGGAGAGTCTGATTGCCGATCTTATAGAAAATGGATTTGTGACCAACATAGAGCAAACCTATATTACCACCGACGGCATTCATATTCCCGTGATCTTTTCGGGTTCGGTGATGCGCGAGGCCGACGATGTGGTGCAGGGCATTGTGTGTGTGGCTTCGGATATTACCATTCGTAAAAAGCACGAACGCGAAGTGCAGGAACAGAATATGATGATTGAGCGTACCAACCTCGAACTGAAAGAAGCCCTGCGCAAAGCCGAGGAATCGGACAAACTGAAGACAGCCTTCCTGCAAAACATGTCGCACGAGATACGTACCCCGCTCAACGGTATCGTAGGCTTTTCGCAATTGTTGTCGAGCAAGAATTTTCCGGAAGCCAACAAACTGGAGATAGCCAAACTGGTTGAGCGCAGCAGTTTCCGACTGATAGAACTGGTGAATAATATTCTGGATATTGCCAAGATAGAGACCGGACAGGTGAAGATCAACAGCACGGCTTTCATGCTCAATGCTTTTATGAAGGAGATTATGGCGTTTTTCGAATTGTTTGCCCGCGAAAAGAAACTTACGCTCTCTTACGATAATTTTCTGGACGACGATCAGAGCATTATTTTTCTGGATAAGGAAAAACTGCATCAGATCATGGTCAACCTGATCAATAATGCCATTAAATTTACCAAAGAAGGCGGCATACATTTCGGCTACGTGATAAAGAACGGCGAAATAGAGTTCTTCGTAAGAGATACCGGTATGGGTATTCCCAAGGATTTGCAGGAAAGGGTTTTCGACCGCTTCACACAGGCCGATGTGGCGCTTACGCGCAACTACGAAGGCTCGGGACTGGGACTTTCGATCTGTAAGGGCCTCACCGAACTGCTGGGCGGACGTATGTGGCTGGAATCGACGCCGGGACAGGAGACGATTTTTTATTTTACCATGCCTTTTTTCCCCGCCAACCGCAGCAGCGATCATGAAGACGCCGGACTGGTGGATCTCGAGATCATAAGCCATTCCATTCACATACTGGTGGTGGAGGATGATGATGTGAATTATAAATTTCTGGATTATCTCTTCCTGAATTCCAAGCATAGAATAACCCGCGCCGTGAACGGACAGGAAGCCGTGGATATGGTTACAGGCCCCGATGTGTTCGATATTATATTGATGGACCTGAAAATGCCTGTGATGTCGGGCTTCGATGCCACACGTATCATCAAATCCAAATTCCCTAAAATTCCTATTATCGCGCTAACGGCTTATGCTTTTGAGGAAGACCGCCAAAAGGCTTTTACGGCCGGCTGCGACGATTTCATTCAGAAAGCCTACCGCAAAGAAACCCTTTTCGAGAAGATCATTAAGTTTGTGCCGATATAATTGTCAGAACCGCTGATTCACCTGATTTTATTGATTAAACTGATTTTGACCGGAGACTAAGGCTTCGAATCCTTCCTCATCGCGTCCAAAGTGAATAATCTCAATAAACAGTTCGTACGATTTTTTTGAGTAGGGCAGGGGTTAGCAGCAAGCCAA
>CAZNRQ010000285.1:0-4979 GCA_964574845.1 uncultured Bacteroidales bacterium | reverse complement strand
CTGAACTAAAAAGTCTGCCCTAAACTCTCAATATAACGCTTGAAAGAGAGGCCATCCTGACAAGGTGGCCTCTCTTTTTATACTTTAGAATACAAGATGTACTAGAGTTTTAATAAAACGGGACAAAGTAATCATACTTTGTCCCGTATCAGTGTGGAGCTGGAGGGACAAATATCGAACTCCTTTTTTCATGATCTTCAAATAATTGTTGAATTAGTGAAGAAATTAAAGGATTATTGATGATGACTTAAAAAATCGAGTTATTTTCTTTCGGTGTTTTACGTAACTCATAAACAAAGTTCACATTTAATTAATCCTGACTTAATACTCCATAGTGCATAATGCTGTAATTTTGAAATTTATGAGATTCCGGAGATTTCAATAATTAACAAACCGGAAATGCAACAAATATTTTCAACGTTACCATAAGCAAAACGTCACATGTCAGAAACTAGCCAACAACAAGGATCATTTCTCACCTCGCTGAAACATGATCTGAAAGAATTTTTGAATCAGCAGCTCAGCCTATATCCCAAAGATGAATTACTGAAGATTGATTTGCATTGTCATGATTATAACAGCGACGTGCCCGACGAGCTGTTGGGCAGAATACTTAATGTCCCCGAAACATGGCTTAAAACCGAGCGTCTGATTGATGAACTCAAAAAAAACCGGGCCGACGTAATCACCATTACCAACCACAACAATGCCCGTTCGTGCTTCGAACAGCAGGAAAAGGGCATAGATATATTGACCGGGGCCGAATTCAGTTGCTATGTACCCGATTTTAATGTGGGAATACATGTGCTGGCATATGGATTTTCGAAAGAGCAGGAATTCACTTTAAACAAGCTGAGGAAAAATGTCTATAATTTCCAAGAATACGCTTGTATCGAAAACATACCTACCATTTGGGCGCATCCTTTGTATCATTATGCTACCAAGGGCATGCTCCCCATGGATTTTTTCAATAAGTTGTCGCTGATCTTCGAAAGATTCGAAGTAATAAACGGGCACCGCGATACCTGGCAAAACATGCTGGTGAAATCGTGGCTCGAAACCATCACGCCCCGGGCAATTGATGAAAATGCAGCAAAATACAACATCGATCCTTTGATTTATTGCAAAAATCCTTACCGGAAAGTTTATACAGGAGGTTCCGACAGCCATATGGGATTGTTTTTAGGACTCACAGGCTCCTGGCTGCATGTTCCTGATTTGAAACAAAGACTGCTGAAAAACACCAAAACAGAGCTGGCGCTCGAAGCCATTCGTGCCGGAAACATTGTTCCTTTTGGCTCGCACAACAACAACGAAAAACTCACCATTTCACTCCTGGATTATGTTTTTCAGATAGCCATGCACCGCAAAGATCCCGGGTTGTTAAGGATATTGCTGCACAAAGGAACCACACAGGATAAAATTATCGCATTGTTGGTTTCCAACGGATTTGCCGAAATTCAGCGGCATAAAACCACCATGGGTTTTATCAGTTTGTTTCACGATTGTTTCATGGGCAAGCTGCCATCATTCGACAAAAAATGGATGGTGCCTAAAACTTACAAATCCATATTTCAGGATGCCATTTTGATGGCCGAAACCAACCGCGATCAGTCGCCGGATATCATCAAAATTTATCATCACTCCATCGTTCAGATAAACGAAAAACTGAACAAAATACTCTATTCCCGTTTGGGTAAAAAACTTGAGCAGCTGAGTTCGGAAGGCAAATTCGAATCCGTTGATATTGACAATTTGCTGAGTAACCTTGAAATCCCCAGCGAATTCAGATCATTGATCAATCCTGACAAGAAGAACAGGAACAATAAATCCGTCAATGTCGACATCCCTGAGTTTTTAGACGGACTTTCATTTCCTTTTCTGGCATCCAGCCTGATTCTGGCGGCCAACTTCACCAGCGCCCGGGTTATGTATAATACGCGACCCTTGCTGGCAGCAATTTCTGAGATCACCGGAAAATACCGCCATCCTCAGCGCATGCTTTGGCTGACTGATACTTTCGACGATAATAATGGGGTTGCCATGGTGCTAAAATCTGTTCTGAAAGAAATTCAAAAGCAAGACCTTCCTATTGATTTGCTTGTATGCAGCAATACCATACAACCACAGGATCATCTTTTGGTTATCAAACCCGAACTTGAATTTACACTGCCTTTCTACAAGCAACAACCGCTTCGAATTCCCAACTTTTTAGCCATACACGACATTTTTCAAAAGGGAGAGTATGATCGTATTATGTGTTCCACAGAAGGTAGCATGGGCCTGGCCGGCATTTATCTGAAAAATGCTTTTTCGGTGAAAGCTCATTTTTATATTCATACAGATTGGGTGATGTTTGCCCGAAAAGTTCTGAATCTTGATGGTCATAATATCAATCGCGTGCGTCGTTTGCTCAGGGCTTATTATAAGTTCTACGATTCGTTGTTTGTGCTGAACACCGACCAGCAAAAATGGCTGACCGGTAAAAACATGGGCTTCGATCCCGACAAGGTCCATCTGACGGCTCATTGGGTCGATGAGGAGTTCACACCTCATGCGCCTGACAAAGAAAAGCTGTTCGGATTTGGTAAGGAAAGTTTTGTGATACTTTACTCGGGAAGGCTTAGCAAGGAAAAAGGTGTACTGGAACTTCCCCTAATTTATAAAAACCTGAAAACCGCCATTTCGAAAGTAAAAATAGTAATTGCAGGCACAGGTCCGGCAGAAGCCGAATTAAAGCAAATGCTGCCCGAAGCTTCTTACCTGGGATGGGTTGATCACGATAAACTCCCCGAAATTTATTCATCCTCCGATATATTGATACTTCCTTCAAAATTCGACACCTTCAGTTGTTCTGTCCTTGAATCTATTTCCTGCGGATTGCCTGTGATAGCTTATAACATAAAAGGCCCGAAAGACATTATCCGCGATCAGGAAAACGGTTTTTTGGTTAACACCATCGACGAGATGAAAAACAAACTGGTGGATTACATGGCCCATGGAGAGAAAAAGAATAGCTTCCGCGAAAAAGCTTTACAAAGAGCGCTGGAATACAAAAAAGATTTAATACTGAACAAATTATTAACTGAGGTGGGCCTAAAACAGGATTAGATGGTTGAAAAGATAAATGAATGGGTGTGGTGGAAACATGGGGTAATCTATCACATTTACCCTTTAAGTTTCTATGATTCGAACAACGATGGAAAAGGCGATCTAAGAGGAATCATACTGAAACTTGATTATTTGGAAAAGCTAGGTATTAATGCCATTTGGCTTTCTCCCATTTTTCAGTCGCCCATGGCCGATTTTGGTTATGATGTTTCGGATTATTACGAAATCGATAAGGCTTTTGGAACCAATAATGACTTTGAGGAACTAATCTCGCAGGCTCATGCCCGCAAAATAAGGGTCATTCTCGACATTGTTCTGAATCACACTTCAATCAGTCATCCCTGGTTCATTGAATCCAAAGCCGATAAAACCAATCCAAAGCGTAACTGGTATATTTGGCAGCCTGCCAATGGACGAAAAAAACCCAATAATTGGAAGAATTCTTTTGGGGGTAGTTGCTGGGAATACGACAAAACATGCGGGGAATATTATTTGCACTCATTTCTGAAGGAACAGCCCGATCTGAACTGGAGAAACAAAGAAGTTAGAAATGAAATGTTCAAAATGTTAAATCATTGGCAGGAATTGGGCGTTGATGGGTTCAGATTCGATGTCATTAATTTTATTGTTAAGGATAAAAAGTTGCGAAACAATCCATTTTTATATTGGTTGTATTCAAACCGTAAGATCAGAACCCGTAATCATGCCAAATCATACAGAATCATTCGCAAGCTGCGAAAAACCCTTGATAAATACCCCGACAGTACCAGCGTGGGCGAGATATATGCTTTACCTCCCGGCGACCCAAAACTCTCTGCCAGTTATCTTATGAAAGGAAAAAGTCTACTGCATCTTACTTTTGACTTTTCTATGTTTTTTGTTCATTGGAGCGCCCGTAAATATTTTAAGGTCATAGAAAAATGGCAAACCAGTATTCCGGATGATGCATGGCCTACCAATGTTTTTTCGAATCACGATCTGCTCAGGGCATATAACCGTTTTGGTATAGGGCGAAACAAACAGCAAAAGGCGCGGTTACAGGCCCTGATGCTGATGACACTTAAAGGAACCCCTTTCATCTATTATGGCGAAGAGATCGGCATGAGGAATACTAAGATTCCCCGAAACAAAGTACAGGATCCTTTGGGTAAAAAGTTCTGGCCATTTTTTAAAGGACGCGATGCTGCACGTACACCCATGCAATGGAATAATAAAAATAATGCCGGGTTTTCTGATGCTGAACCCTGGCTTCCCGTTAATAAAGATTATTTGAAAACGAATGTGGCATTTCAAAACTCATACTTCGATTCCCTATTGAATTTATACCACCAACTCATTATTTTGAGAAAAAAACATAACGCCTTATTTGAAGGAAATTGGATGGCCGATTGTAACGGGAGAAAAGGGATTCTTTCGTATTACAGGAAATCAGACAATGAAAATCTACTGATCATAATAAATTTTACTTCATCTCAGAGACACTACTGCAGAGAATTTGGACAAACCGACAAAATAATTTTCTCAACTACGCCTTATTCTGAAAAACTCCTGGGAACTCATTTTTATACGCTTGAAGCTTACGAAGGGATAATTGTTCAATTAAGCGCGTAATGACTCATCAATAGCTATACATTTCTGCCATTTCCCTGCATCATTAATTACTCGTAATACACTTTATTCAACTCATGAAAATAACAATAAAAAACAGCCTTTTTCTGGTATTTAAACTGTGGATTAAAGCCACATTTCGACCCTTAAAAGTTTTCAAAGAAATCGCTTCCGAAAAAAATACGCTTGAAGTGTCATTTTTTATGATGCTTATTTTTTCATTTCTATATACCATTACGGCAATAATTTTATGTTTTAAT
>CAZNRQ010000284.1:0-4991 GCA_964574845.1 uncultured Bacteroidales bacterium | reverse complement strand
CCGGCCACCTTCATTATACTTATAATTGCCTCCTAATCCTGAAAAAAGATAACCAGGTTTATTAAGGATTTCACGTTTGAAATAATTATCTGTTAGACTTGCATAAGCGCTCACAATGCCCTTATAGAATAATAATTCAGCTCCACCTCCAGTTTGATAAAATGGGGCTCCGTTTCTCTTAACAGAATAATTAATACTATAAGTGGGTCGAATGATGACCGAAGAGTTTTTTCCAGAATAGTATAACTCAGGCGGAATTAATCTCCATAAAGACATTTTCTTTTTTGTCCTTTGAACATTTACACCTGTAAATTCCAGTATGTAGGCATCCAGTTCTTTCTTCTGCCTTAAAGATAATTTTTCACGTAAGCTATCAGCAAGAATTAATACGTCAACAATTTCTTTGCGGGTATATGGTTTAATGCAACTATTGACTGAAAATATTTTCTCATTAGCTAACTCATCAATAAACTGATATGTGTCCGTTGCCGATATGTGCACAGGGATTTCTTGTGCATAAATATTAAGGTTTAAATGGGAAATAAACAGAAATATAAAAATCAGTACACGCTCATTCATAAAGTAATTTTTTTAACTGTTTCGTAAACCTTTATTGGCCTGATCTGAATTAATAATGCTATTTGCTTCTGGCTCTCTTAATAAATATATTCCAGAATACCTTCCAAAAATATTTAAAATCAGTACACAATGGCGCCTTTTCATATTGTTCCAAGTATTTAGATTCGGATGCAACAATTTCATCGAACGTTTTTGGCAAATCAACATAAAATGGAGGAATTAGGCCCGGCTTATATTTTATACGTTTTTTTTGAACCTCCTCAGGATATAAACTAAAATAATGAGCACTTAAAGGCCGAACCCCTACTATTTTCAGATCTCCTTTAAGAAAATTAATAATCATGGGATATTCGTCTATCCATAATTTCCGCATTAATTGACCCATTCGAGTAATTCGGAAATCATCTTTAAATTTGCCTCCATCTGTTAACTTGTTATTCTTATAAATGAAATCCTGCAAAAATTCACTATAAGGATGCATTGTTCTCATTTTGTAAACAAATATCATTTTCCCTCCCTTACCAATCCGTTTTAGTTTTACAACAGGAGAATATGTGACATCAAATGAAAGTAAGGGGATATCTCTTTTTTGAACTACAAACCATGTAAGTCCATCCGATTTTGCCTCTTCAACAAATTCAAAACCACAACTATATAATCTACCAAGAGTCTCAGCATAGGAAATCCTTTTGCTGTTCTTTTGCCAAATCCAAAAATACGATTTGCGAAAAAAAGGCAATCGAGGCCATACTCGATGAACCCCGAATTCAAATAATGTATGGAGTGGTCTAATCATTGGTGGAAAAATCTTTGCATGCCTCTGACGACGCTGATCAAGGGTTTCCACACAAACTATTAATTTGCCTCCACGTTTCAATTTTATATTTACAATCTCCAAGAATTTATTAATATAGCGGAGATGATTAACCTTACGCGTATTGACAATCAATTCTAATGAATGATTCTTATACGATAAAAACAGGTGTCGATTAACAGTATTTACAAATATTTGAGCTTTTTTATTTATTGTAGAGTTTCTTTCAATAAGTCTGCGAACCGTTTTATTATGTATTGCTTCAATAGGAATCATATCCTTCAAATAATCCGGTATTTGTATTTGAGAGGCATCATAATCTTCTTCAGCAATATCATCTATGGCTTCAGCTTCTCTAAATGACTGACTCATAATTATAGAATGCTTTAATTCATGACGGTCATCAACAAATTTTGCATACCTAAATGCAAATCTCACAGAAATCAAAATTATCTCAAAAACCAATAAACTGACAAAACTAATAAGAATGTAATCCCATCGATAAAAGTTTAAATCATACAATGATATAGCAATAAGAATAATTATCGTGGTAATTATCCAAGCGTAAAGATACTTATTCAGCATTTTGTAAAATCCATACTTTCTCCTTAACTCATATTTGTCAAATACGACAGAGAAGACTAAAATCAAAAATGCATAGGAGCCAAAAAGTATATTGAAATCTAATAATTTCTCAAATTTGTTACTGTATTTAATCAGGCTCAGTATAGTCAAACAACCGAACATAGAACCTATATCGAAGATTACATTGAAGAAAACTCTTTTAAATATTTTCCAACCGAACTCCATTATTATATTCTCAGAATTTGTAAAATTACACTGTTTTTAAAAGTGATTGCAAATTTTTCTTTTTATTCTTAGCTAATAATAGTCGCTTAATTACGTTTTTAAAGTTTTGTGCTAAGAACTCTCTCGTCCATAAAAAAACATTATTGGTCCATCTTTGTGGATGCAATGTAATCATTAATTTTTCAGGAAAATCATCTGTCCTTATAGCACAAATAATATCGCGCGAAGAATGATATGTAGGCCATTGAGTTGTAGCGTCAATTCCAACCTTATCTCTAATACTTACTTTGTGTCCATCGAAACGCCTCCCGGTATCAGTTAAATAATACACTTCATCAAAATTAACATCAAAATATGGTTCGCCTTTAAGATTTAGGTCTCTATAATCATACCTCTCCCAAATCGATCTGTTGTCAAATTTAGAGGTCGGACTTCCATGCATACAAATAGTTTGAATTGGGGTTAATTTTCGAAATGTGTTTAAATTTTCACAAAATTCGGTATAAGCTTTATCTATATTCCCCTTAGATGAATCCATAGTCTCATAATGGTATCCTATTTCGTGACCCAATTCTGATATTTTTTTAATAATATTTTCATCAAAACTTTTCCTGACAATTCGAAAATAATAACTTCCCACAATACCCATTTGATTTTGAATCATTGCAAAATCAAGAGAATTGCCGGGTAATTTATCTACATCGTGACGCAAGACAACAACCCTATCTTTTGGGTTTTCAATAAAATCAAGAAATGTCTGAAAAACATATCCTTTTTTTTGAAAATTTTCAATTAGTTGCTTGTATTTATTAAGAGTAAAATCCATTTATTAAAGGTACGTAAAATAATTTCATGAAGCAAAGTTATAAACTAATAAACCAGGTTATGCATCTTATTAAAAAAATTCCGGACTAACAGCATAAAGCTACTAGTCCGGAATTAATAAAATTATTTAACAATAATTTTGTTGAGACGAGTCAGAACAATTATTATTGCTTCATAATCCTGAAACTCTGCATTTGGTCATTCATGATAGCATTGAGCATATAAACGCCTTTTGGCAGATTAGAAGCATCAATGTCTAAAGTACTATAACCAGAAGTAACACTTTCACTTCCACTTAACATTACTTTACCAGTCATATCATAAATTTTCCAAGATACGTTTGTTCCTTCCTGAGTAAATAAATCCAGATTTACCTTATTAACGAAAGGATTTGGATAAATGTTGACTCCATTATTGGCGTTATCAACATTTACTTCTTTAGCAGCTCCGGTGGTAAATGTTCCCACAACTGAACCCCAAACAGGTCCTTTATAATAATACACTCTGCAATCATAAGTTGTAGCAGGTGTCAGACCAGTTAAATGGTAAGTGTTGGTAGCTGATGGATTCTGGATCCAAGTAGATGATGTTTGTAATTTGTAATGGAATGCATAATTGGTTACCCAAGGTGAACCGTCAGGAATAGTTTGGTTCCATGCGATATCCAAAGTTGTTCCAGTTACATTGGTTGTAGAGAAAAGCACATTGCCAGTGGTGAAAGTACCTATTTCGGTAGTTCCCCATGAAATTCCGCCTTTATAAACTACAAGCTTACATTCATAATTAGTATTTGGTAATAATCCAGCAACTTTTACTTCATTTGTATAAGCACCAGAACCTAACCAAGTAGGAGCTCCTACTTTTCTGTATTGTAATACATAAGAAGAAGCAAAAGATGAATAATCATTCCAACTAATCAGACAGGTAGTTCCAATATCATTTGCTTTTGCAAAAGCCACAGATAATGTGTGATAAGGAACAGCGGAGCTTATTGACATCAATGTCGTTCCAGGTCCACCATATGATCTAACTCTGAATTCATAATTGTTATTCTGCAATAGGTTAGTAACTTTTACAAAGTTATTAGTAGTTGCTGGAAGTGTAATCCAAGCTACGTTTCCTACTAAATGATATTGTAACATGTACATGCTGGCACCTGTAGTAACAGGCCATGAAGCCATAAGTGTAGTTCCAATATCCTGAGTAAATGTCCAACTAACAACAGGAGCATTAATCTGAATAGTCATGGTCTTTGTAGTCGCACATTGTCCAACTGCAGGAGTAAATGTATAAACAGTAGACCCCAGAGTAGCAGTACTGATAACAGCAGGATTCCATGTTCCAGTGATACCATTATTAGAAACTAATGGTAATGTTCCAGCAATGGTTCCCTGTGTGTAAGGACCTAACTGAGTAAAGGTAGGAGTTACAACAGAATTAATTGTAAGGTGAAGTACGTGAGTAACGCATCCAACAACTACAATCTTATCTCCAGAAGTTGTATAATTCTGACCATTGAAAGCCCATGTATAGTTGCCACATGCAGCTACAGTCTCTTCAATTAAGCTAGAAGGAGTGATTGTAAGATCCAGTGTATAAGTTACACAGTTTTCGGTAACATGATAAATACCGCTTGCTGTATAAGGTGTACCATGCCAGGTATAAGGACCATCGCATACGCCTACTACATCTGCCGGAGCATTGCTGCTTGGCGTAACAGTAAGATCAAGGGTATAAGTTACACAAGCATCAGTTATATGATAAATACCGGTGGTAGCATATGATTGACCATGCCAGGTATAAGGACCATCGCATACACTTATTACATCTGCCGGAGCATTGCTGCTTGGCGTAACAGTAAGATCAAGTGTGTAGGTAACGCAGTTGGTGGTTACATGATAAATACCCGTGGTAGCATAGGATTGACCATGCCAGGTATAAGGACCATCACATACACTTACTA
>CAZNRQ010000283.1:0-4993 GCA_964574845.1 uncultured Bacteroidales bacterium | reverse complement strand
AGACCATTAAAAAACCCGCTTAGTTATAACTAAGCGGGTTTTTTAATGGTCTTATGTCTTTATTAATGTGTATTAGTAGGTTGTTCCTGATTTGTTCCGGCAGGTTTTTCAACAGTTCCTTCAATTGTTAGCATCGTGCTCGAATTTGCAGGATCATTACAAATCACTGTAATAGTTTTATACTGTTTTCCTTCTTTACCTGCTGAATTAAATGTAGCGTTAATATTACTACTTTCACCTGGTTTTAAGACAGTTTTTTCAGGATTAGTAGCAGTACAACCGCAACTGGCTTTTACTTTACGAATGATAAGGTCTGATTTCCCTTCATTAGTAAAGCTATAGGAACATTCAACTTTATCTCCTTGTTTGGCAGTATTGAAATTGAAAGCTGTCTTGTCAAATTTTATCTTTGGTGCATTTGCCAATTGTTCCGGTGTCAGTTTGCTGAAATCTTCAACAACATTCATACTAATGTTTAAAGTTTTTTCAGGCTGCAGACTGTCGTTGGTGCTTAATAGCATTCTGTCATAAAGATAACCATATTCATTTCTTTTGGCAACGTCATAAGTGATAATGATCATGCCTTCTTTACCTGGTTTCAGTTCAGCAGGAATGGCCTTAGCAGTAATATAAGTAGCGAGATCTTTAAATCCTATGGTCATAGGTAAGCGCCATCCATTATAGATCTTTAATGTATCACAACGAACTTCATTGTTTTTGGCGTTGCCAAAATTGAACTGGCTCGATTCCATGCGGAGGTTGCCAATAACGACAGGATACAGGTCAAGGTAAGTCTTGGCTTTAGGAGTTACATCACCTTTGATCGTAAGGTTGAGGACTTGCTGGTTAGGATCGTTCGTAGTAACCGTAATTCCTTTGCTGAATATTCCGGGGCGTTGTTTCGGATCATACTCAGCATCAACAAAACCGGACTTCTTGGGTAGAACAGGTGTTTTTGTCCATTCAGCAGTGGTACATCCGCAACCTGGTTTAACGCTTACCAGCTTTAAGGTGTCATCACCAACATTGGTAAAATTAAATCTGCATTTCACCTTACCACCTTCTTCTTTGATGGTCCCGAAATCATGTTCAATTTTGTCAAATTTAATAATTGCTTTCTTTTGAGCCATTAAGGTTCCTGATGAGAAAAAAGCCAACATGAGGCTTGCATAAAATAACTTTTTCATAGGTTTTTTAAAATTTAAGTGTGCAAAATTACAACAATAATTCTACCAAATTTAGACTTATTCGATTTTTTTACACTTCCCCTCTAACCCCTCTCTTATCATACGATTTAACTTTGCTGTATCCCGTTGGCAATTACATGAATACATTTCTAAAAACGGTTCAAAATCAATAATTTGTGAAAACATAGTTTCTGCCGCTGGAGTAGAAGACAATTTGCTGTATTTTTCATACGAATATTTTGTAAAAGCACTGTTCTTGTCTATTCCTCTGTTATCCAGCAAGTATCCATTTGCCAAAAGGGTAGGAGTAGCCAAAATCCCTCCATGATATATATCAACCTTATCAGGGTATGAAATGACTGACTTTTTGTCCACCGAAAGTCCAACCGGAACGTTATAGAAGTAGTCTTTCTTTGTTTTGTAAATGATAACGGGTGGATTCATAAAGGTTTCTTGTTTGCTTTCGTTGATTACGATTGCCGTTTCCTTTCTGCTTTTACAGAAAGAAGCTGTTAGAAGCAATATAAAAATGATGGTAGAAATAACAAAAGGGGATTTTGTTTGCCTCATTGTTGTTGTGGTTTCATGATTCCTGTGGAATGCTGTCCTGCAAAAGTAAAAAATAATTAATACTTTTGCATCTCAATTCAGATGAGGGATACAGATGAAGATGCGGATTCTTACAGATTTTAATAGTTATATTCGGCGCAACCGTAAACGTTTTCTGGTTCGACAGGATCCAAAAGTCATTTGGCTAACAGGTTTATCGGGTGCCGGAAAGACTACAATAGCCGTAGCATTGGAAAAAGAAATACATCGTAAAGGATATTTTACCAAAATGTTCGATGGAGATATCATACGCGAAGGGGTAAATAAAGATCTTGGATTTTCTGATGCTGATCGTATGGAAAACATCCGTCGCACGGCAGAAATTGCAAAGCTTTTTGTTGATCATGGGTTGGTAGTAATCTGCAGTTTTATTTCACCCACCAAAGCCATGCGCGATTTGGCCCGGGATATCATCGGCAAAGAACGTTTCATTGAAGTATTTGTCAATTGTCCTTTGGCTGTTTGTGAGGAGCGCGATGTCAAAGGATTGTACAAAAAAGCCCGCTTGGGGCTTATTAAAGATTTTACAGGTATAGGCTCCGCTTACGAAATTCCCGATCATCCCAATATCGAATTGCGTACCGACCTTTGGGATATAAAAAAGACAGCTAAATACCTCATGCGAAAAATTCTACCTCAAATCAGATATCAAAAACGAAAATGGCTAATTATCATTTAACTCATATCAAACTTCTCGAAGCAGAGGCCATATTCATCATCCGCGAAGTGGCTGCACAGTTCGAGCGGCCGGCACTCCTTTTTTCGGGCGGAAAGGATTCTATCGTGATGCTTCATTTGGCACGCAAGGCTTTTTGGCCTTCACCCATTCCTTTCCCTTTGATGCACATCGATACCGGCCACAACTTCGAAGAAACTCTGGTTTATCGCGATCAATTGGTCGAGAAGATTGGTGCCAAACTCATTGTGGGTTCTGTTCAGGAATCCATTGATAAAGGACGTGTTACCGAGGAGGTTGGCATCAACGCCAGTCGTAATGTCCTGCAAACCGTCACACTGCTCGATACTATCGAAGAAAATAAAATTGATGTAGCCATGGGTGGTGCCCGCCGCGATGAAGAAAAAGCCCGTGCCAAGGAACGTTTCTTTTCACACCGCGACGAGTTCGGTCAGTGGGATCCAAAGAACCAAAGACCTGAATTATGGAACCTGTTCAACGGCAAGAAACGCATGGGCGAACATTTCCGCGTTTTTCCACTCAGCAACTGGACCGAAATGGATGTCTGGCAATACATCTATCATGAGGATATCGAAATGCCTTCTTTATATTTTTCTCACGACCGCGAATGTTTCGTACGCGACGGCGTCATCTATGCCGCTTCCGAATGTATGAAACTGAAACCTACTGAGAAACCTGAAATGATGCATGTCCGTTTCCGGACCATCGGCGATATGACCTGCACAGGCGCTACTCTTTCACAGGCAAACACATTGGAAGATATTATCGAAGAAGTAGCCGCCACTCGTGTCACTGAGCGTGGAAGCCGCATAGACGACCGCCGTTCCGAAGCAGCCATGGAGGACCGCAAAAAAGAAGGATATTTTTAACAAAACCCCAAAATTTAAAATCATAAACTTGCCCGATTGCGACAGAAAGCGGGTCTTAAATCAAAAATCTAAAATGACAAAAGTAAAAGAGGGTTATCTCGATATGGAACTCCTGCGATTCACAACAGCAGGCAGTGTCGACGACGGAAAGAGCACCCTCATCGGAAGACTTTTATACGATTCAAAATCTATTTTCGAAGATCAATACAATGCCATCAAGATGGCTAGCGAAAAGCGGGGAGAAACTACTGTGAATCTTGCTCTTCTGACCGATGGCTTGCGTGCCGAGCGCGAGCAGGGCATCACCATCGATGTAGCTTACCGCTATTTTGCCACGCCCAAACGCAAATTCATCATTGCCGATACACCGGGTCACATACAGTATACCCGTAACATGGTAACAGGGGCATCTACAGCCAATCTGGCACTGGTACTTATTGATGCCCGCAAGGGTGTTATCGAACAGTCTCGCCGGCATTCTTTTATTGCATCCCTGCTGAAGATCCCTCATTTGGTGATTTGTGTGAACAAAATGGACCTGGTGGATTATTCCGAAGAGGTGTTCGAAGCCATCAAAAAAGATTTCACCAACTTCGCCACCAAGCTCGAAGTGCACGACATACGTTTCATACCCATCAGCGCTCTTAAAGGTGACAATGTGGTGAGTTCATCGCCCAACATGCCCTGGTATCAGGATGGCCCACTGTTGCATCTGCTCGAAACCATTCACATTGGAAGCGACGAAAACTTGGTCGATTGCCGTTTTCCTGTACAGTATGTCATCCGCCCTTATAATGACGAATATCACGATTACCGTGGCTATGCAGGCCGCGTAGCCAGTGGCATTTTCAAAAAAGGCGACAAGGTCATGGTCGTTCCATCCGGATTTACCAGTCGCATCAAGGCCATTGATTCTTTCAACGGCGAGATTCCCGAAGCCTTTGCTCCCATGTCGGTCACCATTTTGCTGGAAGACGATATAGATATTAGCCGTGGCGACATGATAGTGCGCGAAAACAACCTTCCCTCCACCGGACAGGATTTCGATGTAATGCTATGCTGGCTCAGCGAACGCAAACTACAGCTTGGCGGTAAATATAACATCAAACATACCACCAAAGACGCCCGTTGTGTGATCAAAGATATACGCTACAAGGTCGACATCAATTCACTTCACCGCAACGAAGACGAAAAGATCATAGGCCTCAACGACATTGCCCGAGTTTCGCTTCGCACTACCACACCTTTCTTTTTCGACAAATACAAAATGAACCGCGTAACCGGAAGCATCATTCTGATTGACGAAGGTACCAATGAGACGGTGGGAGCGGGGATGATTATCTAGTTCGGAATTCAGAAGTGAGAATTTGAGAATTAAAGGTGTATGTAATACGCCTCAACATGTGGTAAAAAATGCCTAAATTTGCCCCTTACTTTTCACAATGCAATTCATAAATCCCTGGTTTCTGTTTGGTCTTTTGGCTGTAGGCTTTCCCATTGCCATTCACCTCTTCAACTTCCGCCGCTACAAAAAAGTGTTCTTCACCAATGTGCGTTTCATAAAGGAAGTAAAACTCGAAACCCGCAAACAGTCGCAATTGCGCCACCTCATAGTGTTGTTGCTTCGCATT
>CAZNRQ010000282.1:0-5000 GCA_964574845.1 uncultured Bacteroidales bacterium | reverse complement strand
ACAAACAGGAAAGATTCATACTGCCGGTGGTTCCTATGATCATCACCCTGGGGGTGGTAGGCTGGATGGAATATTACAACAAATCGAAGTACTGGCTGCGCCATAAAAAACTGATGAAGGTGTTAGTCATCATTTTCTTAACGCTCAACCTGGGTCTGCTTCCTTTCGTGACCAAACATTATTCTAAAAAATCGAGGGTAGAGTCTATGTATTATCTCTCAAAATACCACAACCTCAAATGCATTCTGTTGGAGGATATCTACAAAGACAATCCCGACATGCCGCCCCTGTTCTATCTGAGGCAGTATCCCATAGTTTACAATCTCAGCAAAAACCACCCCATAGATTCGCTGCATCATACTGCCGATCCTTTCGGCACAGGCATACTTCCTGAGTTTGTTTTGTTTTTCGACGAAGAAAATATCAGCCAAAGAGTAGATACGCTGAAACAATTTTTTCCCGACCTTACCTACGAAACGACCCTTACGCCCAGTTTTATAGACGATGTGTTGTTCCATATGAACCCGGCCAATACCAATCAAACCATAGTGATTTATAGGAATAAGAAGTTGGTTCCAATTAAAATAGATTAGGTCTGAAAAGTTTTGAGGCTTCAGTCTATAGTCTATAGTCTATAGTCCACAGTCAGCAGTCCTCAGTCGGTTGATGATAGCCGGCGCTTTGCCGATTGCTGATTGCCGACTGCTGATTGTCAAAGTTCCTCTTTCAGCTCTTCCAAAAACTTCCTGATCTTGTGGAGGGATTCCACTACTTCAATATTATTGACCGTATCTTCCTTGTTGTCCTTCAGTTTCTCAATGGCGCCCGGAATGGTAAAACCACGTTCTTTCACCAGGTGATATATGATATAAAAATTCTTCAGGTCTTCTTTGGTAAACAGTCGGTTGCCCTTTTTATTACGGTAAGGCTTAATAATATCAAATTTTTTCTCCCAGAAACGTATCAACGAATGGTTCACCTTGAATATATCGGCCACTTCGCCCATGGTATAGTAGATCTTTTCGGTGGGTTGTTTTTTTACAGGCATAAGGGAGTATAATTTTTATCTTTTCGGACATCAAATTTACAATTATTTGTTCCGCCGACACATTTTTTTTTATACTGCTCTAAAAATATTTTTACGTGTTTTTTTGTACTAAAATAGCAAATCAAAAGCTATCTATGTTCCCGTAAAGAGTTTATTATGAATATTTTCGACTACTGATTACAAGCCGAATACAATAATAAGGTGGGTCGCGCGCGTAGTCTTTTATTTCATTCTACAATTTTTTTTTTGCTATTATATATCAACATTGAGAAAAATCATTATCTTTGTGAAATATTAACCCCAAAAAACCCAAAAATTATGAGTCCGATAATTGAAACTGTTTACAAAATCATCATCCTGGTTTATAATTTTCCATCAAAAATTAACGATCTGATACCCTATGCCACGGCAAAATATAACAAAATGACAGCTAATGCGCGTTATGCTGCACTGGCTACAAAACTCGCCGATTTAAAAGATGCTAATAAAAAGCTGGCTGACGAACAGGCCCTGTGCACTGCCAAACCTCCGCAGGGTAATGTGCAAACCCGTAACTCCTATGCCGAAACCGTTAAAATGATTATACGCGATTTGGGAGGTTCCGTGCAAGCCATGGCCAATGCCGATTTGCCCAATGCCACCACCATTATTACTGATGCAAATTTTGATGTGAAGGGAACAGGAGGAAGTCAGCCACTTACCAACACCATAAAAGACGGTCCCGTATCGGGAAGTGTCACCGTTACGGCAGAAGGCGACGGACCTCATTTGTGGAGAGGAAGTAAAGACAATGTAAATTTCACCATCATTACAGCCAGCACCAAAGCCATTATCAATTTGTATGGCTTTCCGGTGAAAGAAACCATTTACATACAGAATGGTAAAATTAACGACGATGGCGCCGAACCTACCTGGAGCCAAAGTGTAAGCATACTTGTGAGATAGTAAGTATTATCTATTTAAATAAAGAAACAAGAAAGGGCAGGCACCCACAATGCTTGCCCTTTTTATTTTACATAATGCGACCAGTTGAAACAAACCTTATTTCAGGGAATTTAGAGACCGAATGGAATAGATTAAGACTAATATAAGATCAGTTAAGACTAAAATGATATTAGTGAAGACTAATATGAGATTAGTTAAGACTAATGTGAGATCAGTTAAGACTAATGTGAGTTTAGTTAAGACTAATGTGAGATCAGTTAAGACTAATATGAGTTTAGTTAAGACTAATGTGAGTTTAGTTAAGACTAATATGATATTAGTGAAGACTAAAATGAGTTTAGTCTTCACCGAAATGGAAAAGATGTCTACTAATGAAAATTTGATTTTAGCAAATGCAGCAGTAGCAAGGGTTTTAGAAATTTTTAAATACTTTGAAGTGGATATGAAGAAAATGGGGTATATTTGTGGGGAGAAACGATTATAAATGGACTTACAGCAATAAACAAGTATCAACAAGGCAAAGAAAAAAAACCGTACAGACACATTTGATGATTTTATTTAAGATTATATCAAACCTACTAAAGAGCATCTTGGCAATAGCAATTATTGTTATTCCTCTCTTTGTTATAGCTCAGAAGCAAGGTAATATTTGGTATTTTGGTAATCATACAGGATTAAATTTTAATGGTGGTATCCCAGTTCCATTGACCAATGGTGCTACATACAATGCCGGGGGGAGTTGCCCAAGCGAAGGAACTGCAACACTTTGTGATAGTACAGGTTCTTTATTGTTTTATACAAATGGACAACAAGTTTGGAACAGGAATCATCAAATTATGTCAAACGGAAATGACTTACGTGGTAATCTATCATCAACTCAAACTTCTTTAATAATCCCTCAACCAGGTAGTAGCCGTTATTTTTATATTTTTACTGTCGATGATTTTTGTAATGACACATTAAAATATGGGTTTAGATATTCAATAGTTGATATTTGCTCGAATAATGGATTGGGAGATATTATATCCGAAAAGAAAAACATCAAATTACTTGATACAGTTTGTGAAAAATTAACTGCTCTGAGACATGCAAATGGTACAGATTATTGGGTAATCGTACACAAATATTATTCTAACGCTTTTTATTCATATCATTTATCTGCTGCTGGAATCATTGATACAGTTATTTCTCAAATAGGTTCAAGACATCCTAATATTTCCGGTAATCAAGACACATGGGATGCAATCGGGCAAATGAAAGCCTCTCCAAATGGAAATAAAATTGCTATTGTAAATGGGAATGCAGGTGCTCACGCTATTGCAGAATATTTTAATTTTGATAATAGTACCGGCATAATAAGCAATTGGATAAATCTTCAAACAAATTTGGACTATACAAGTAATCACCAATATTATGGTGTTTCCTTTTCTCCAGATAATTCAAAACTTTATATCACATGTTGGTTAAACAATAATGGAGTCTATCAATTTGATTTAAATGCTGGAAATGGAAATTCTGATTCTATAATAGCATCAAAAACTAAAATTAGTGACCAATTTTGGCATTGGGCATTGCAATTAGGACCAGATGGAAAAATCTATGTACTAGGTACGGGTAGTTATATGGGAGTGATTAATTTTCCAAATAATGTTGGAGCAAATTGCAATTTTCAAGATTCGGCTATTTATTTTAATTCATATTTAGTTGGCATGGGCCTTCCTAATTATGTTGATTCCTATGATTATTCGAATACTACGCGTGTGTGTAATGATGGAATTGAAGAAAAAGTGAAAAATAGTGAACTAATATTTTATCCCAATCCTTCAACATGTTACTTAACCATTGAAACAATTCAAAAATCAGAAATAGAAATTTCAAATATGGAAGGTCAAATAATAAAGAAGTTTAAAATAACAGAAAATAAAAAAATCATCGATATTTCAGATTTTTCTTCAGGGATTTATATAATACGAGCATGGACTAACGACGGTATTATGACAAAAAAATTTATAAAAGAATAAACATCCCGCTCGCTGCGATTTGCAATCGCAGTATCCATAATCTTCTTAAAAAGATATCCAATATCGAACAAGGAATATCGAAGTCCAATGTTTGGTGAAATTTGTGGCATAGCCATCCTCCATAGGAGTCCTACGGACCTTCGGGAGTGTCCGCCTCGGCGGATGGTGCCTTGGTGGCAAAAAAAAATTAATTAAACCGTATCGCCTTAATCGGGCTGATTCTGGTCACTACATAAGTAGGAATGATCAGCACCAACACACATATGCCAAAGGTGCCCAGATTGATCAGCAAGAGGTTGAACCAGTCGAAATTGATGGGCACTTCGCGCACATAATAGGATTCGGGGTCGAGTTTGATGATGCCAAACTTCATTTGCAGCAGGCTGAGGGCAATGGCTATCACATTTCCCCAAAACAATCCGCGCACTATTAAATAAGTGGCGTTGATCAGAAACACTTTCCTGACGCCCCAGTTGTTCATCCCCAGGGCTTTCAGTATCCCTATGAGGGTAGTTTTTTCAATAATGAGAATCAAAAGGGCCGAGATCATATTGATGGCAGCCACTATCACCATCATGATCAGAATAACCGTTACATTCACATCCTGAAAAGCCAGCCAGTCGAATATCTGGGGGTTTTGCTGTTTGATGTTGGCGCAATTCAGGTTATAGTCTATCTCGTTGTAGATGCGGGTAGTGATATCATCCAGTTCGTCGAAGTGGTTGATGGTGATCTCGAAGCCGCCCACCTGGGTCGAATCCCAGTTGTTGAGCTTTTGTATGTGATGAATGTCGGCCAGCACATACATGCGATCGAACTCCTCCAGCCCGGTATTGTAAATGCCCGAGATGTTAAACTTGCGCACGCTGGGCATGGTTTGGCCGGCATTGATAAAATAGATCACCAGGCTTTGGCCCGTATCCAGTTTGAGTTTGTTGGCAATGGCCTGCGATATCAGCACATCATTGATTTTGCCGGTATCGCTC
>CAZNRQ010000281.1:0-5011 GCA_964574845.1 uncultured Bacteroidales bacterium | reverse complement strand
AAGCCGGGCTTATGCTTCGGCTTCTTTCAAACTTTTACCGGACAACAGTGATATTTAATTAAGACTGATGCCAATGGTAATAGCGGATGTAATCAGAGCAGTAATTTGATAACTGAGGATACCGCCTTAACGTTTTCTTCAGCAAAATCATTTAATGTCTCCTCACGTTGTTTGATTGACAATACCATGGTGCAAATTTCAAGCGGAGGAACAATTACTCAATCTTGCATAGCAATTGGAGTTGATGAAACAAATCACAATAATTTAATTGAAGTGCTGCCAAATCCTACGTCTGGAAAAGTCAACCTTCAAATTCCACAACAATTCGGACAAACAAAAACACTTGAAGTGTTTAGCTGCACCGGACAATTACAGCTTTTTCAGACAAGCAGGTTCGATGAAGTGGATATTAGTATTTTGACAAGCGGAATATATTTTTTGGTGTTAACAAATGCAATCAGCGAACGACAGACAATAAAAATAATAAAAGAGTAACATTCGGTAACCAATTTCAACTTCGACAGATTTTCAACATAAAACCTAAGGTTAAATTACCTCTTTAAAGACAAAAAATAGCTGCTGCTCATTGTTAACCTTTTGGCTGAATCAGGTTGTGGCCCGGCCGGAAGGTGGAAGTTGGAAAAGATGAAAAGATGAAAAGATGAAAAGATGAAAAAATGAAAAGATGAAAAAATGAAAAAATGAAAAGTGAAAAGTGAAAAATGTGCCTGTCTGTCATGGCGGGAAAAATCACCCCCAATAAATCTATCCTATTCGCACACATCTCGACACAATATATAAAAACATAGTTAGTCATCATATTGATTATCTATGCGTTAACGCAATTTTTTTTGTTAAATTTTCTGATTGAATCACAATACGTATTATTTTTGTACGTTTTTCTATCAGTTGTATGAACAGCGTTTATTTAATACAACTAGGGAAAATCCAAAAAAAAAACAGAATGCTATGAAACAACCATGCAGTGCATACGCACTGACATTGCTTTCGGCAATCACACATATAATAGAAATTATCCTCTCGGTAGGGTTTAAAGGTGAGTCTTTATACTTACTATATACAGCCTGCACTGTTTAATCTTACAGGCTCCCATTGGATGAGCTATTGCGGCTTCGCAAAAACTCGTCAAAAAACATTAGTTACAGCAAGGTACTTCTGCACCGGGTGCTGATAAAAAGGAAAGAAGGTTGAGAATAGGAACACGGCTGTAGCAGCGAAGGCCGCTGCTGAAACTTGTTTTATTTAACCAAAAATCCTTAAAACATGGAAAAGACAAAAAGCGTTTCTACGCTTGAAAAATTCAAAGAATTCAACATTGACAAAGTAATCGGAGGACAGACTGATTACATTTTCAGATCCACAGTTTATGATGGAGGAGCGAAGGACGTTGTTCTATCCACCGGATACAGTAATGCAACAGAAGCAGACGCTGATGGATGCGACGCAACCCGTTGCCTTGATTCTAGTGCAATTTTAACAGGAGGATGGCTACGTTAACGATTTTAAATAACGGAGGAAGACATTGCCGTTTTCCTCCGTTTATATTTCTCGATCTCTCACTTTTAACTTCAGAAATGGAAAATAATATGTTTTACAAAGTTGGTTCGGGAATGTTCACCGTGATAGTCTTTTTGTATTTTTCATTCGACTCAATACATAGTATTGCTCAAAATAAAACCTATGTAGAATATTATTCCTTGGTTGACAAAGCCGAATACTTGCTTTATAAAGGGCATCCGCGTGAGGCCTTGAAATATTTTGAACAAGCAGAGCGCACAGGTTTCAATCCGCCCTCAGGTAGGTATTTCTATAATCAGGCAAGATGTTATGCTAAGGTTGGTAAACCCACCCTTGCAAAAGAATATTTGATCAAATCAGCCAATAAAATCCAAATTCGTCCTTCTTATGCCTTTCCCAAAGACAAGTATTTTAATCGCAAGATCTATCGGGAAGATACTGCTCTTTACAAAGAGCTACAATTGATTGACAGCGTAAAATGGCTTAAATATAACCCTCCGGGTCAAAAGACCTTAGCTGATACGATAGATGAAATTGGTGAAAGAGATCAGCTATTCCGGCTAGGGAAAAATGCAATAAAACGACCTCTAAAATCAAATAAAGAAGAGTATGAGAAATGGTTGCAGGATTCTAAAAAAAACGATAGCATTATACAGGAAGAAATCATCCGCTACTCAGAAAATCATGGCTATCCCGGGATATTAAAATCGGGTTCAGAATTAATAAAAATACCATTGCTGCATTTTTCTCAGGAAAATTACGTCCGAATCAGGCCATATATCATTCGCGGACTTGAAAATGGAGAACTCATCCCTGAAGAGGTAGCAGATATTATTGACCGCAAGGAATATTATGAAAATGGAAAAATAGGAATGCTTTACTACGGCAGTAATTATACTGATAATACCGAATACTGGAAAACTGCTATTCAAACAAGGCGGGAATACGGGGTTACAGTATATTTCATCTGGTACCGTAAAATACTTGAATGGCCAAAATTGTTACCATGGGTTGGGGAAATTGTGAAGTAAAACTAACATGAAAGAAGAACGTAATTTAATACTGCTATTCTGTAATCAATATGATAGTGTTATTCATGAAGTGCGCTCCTGGGTCCAGCACTTCGGAAAAGAATGTGTGTTTTTAAAAGCGAATAGAGATTTCGTTCAAATTGAAGAGATAAATCTTAACAACGATATTAATGAGATTCGGTTGTCGGTTAGAGATCGTTCGTTCACCATTAATGAAATAAACTCTATATGGTACAGAGGAGGGCTGATTGAAGTAAAAGACTATTACTATGAACCCAGTTCCATACTGAAAAGAGTCGATTTCAAAGACCATTTAAATTACTACCTAACTGCGCATTCTCAATCTAAACTAGCAATTCTACAGTATGCGTTTAAAAATATAAAAACTTTAGGTGAAAATGCTGTTGGAGGATTCAACAAGGTAACGGCAATGATAAATGCAAAAAAAGCAGGGTTAAGCATTCCTGATACTATTGTGACCGGACAAAGGAAAAGACTTCAAGCATTTTCGAAATTAAAATCAGTCATTATTAAAAACCTTGATGTAGTTTTTGATTATACCGATGAAATATCCAAAGACTGGTATATGGCTTACACTGCACCTCTTAACGATGAACAGATCTGCGAATTACCTGATTTCTTCGGTCTAACATTATGTGAGGAAAAGATAGAAAAGCTCTTTGAAATTCGGGTGTTCTATCTCGCAGGTAAATGCTATGCAATGGCCATATTATCACAGTCTAATACCAAGACAGAACTTGATTACAGAAAATATGACCGTGCAAAAATGAATAGGGTCATGGCCTACAATCTGCCAAAAGATGTAATTGAGAAAGTGGGCTGCTTCATGACATTATGCAATCTAAATACTGGTTCAATTGACTTCATCATGAACAAAAATCTTGAATACATTTTTCTTGAAGTAAATCCTGTCGGACAATTCGGCAACTTATCAGATGAATGCAACTACAATCTTTCTCGTGAAATTGCACAATACCTTGTAAATTAAATATTATGCTAGATTTTATTACAGATAAAGTAGATTGCTGCGGCATTAAGAAAAGTCATATTCCACTTGATGTGTATTTTGCTGAAAAAGTGGATTTGCCAAAACGAGAAAGACGACCGGAATTCATGCAGTCAGCTGTAATGATTCAAGAATACAATATAAAATACCATGACTTTCAACCTTTCTGGAAGCCAATTTCACTTCTACTCGACCCGGAAAAAATAATAACAAACAACAACTTGTAATGCTGGTATCAAACTGTGTAATCACAAAGGGGTTTACGAAATCCACAATATACGATTTGCAATACCGGAATTTTTTCTGGATTTCGCAACCTCTTGAAAAATGCATAGCCGACAAACTACCGGAAAACGAACTTATGTATGAGGATAGCGAAATCCTGCAATGTCTGTACGAAAACAAATTAATAGTTGCTTTCCCAAAAGAAATTGAATTGAATTTCCCAAAGTACTGTTATGACTATTACTCTCCGGTTAAAATTCAAAATGCAGTGATAGAAATTTCAAGTTCACGATTTGACAAACTTCGCACATTGGTTTTGCAGTTGAATGAGCTCGGTTGCAGAAATTTAGAAATACGCGTTTACCAAAAATGCGATGAGCAAAAGCTAATTGCTTTTCTTATTACAATTAATGATACTTCGATAGAAAGTATCGACCTGTATCTTCCATTTCACCCTGAAATTGCAACATTTGTTTCCAATATTCACCATAAATCAGTCCGCTATCGCATCTGTTGTGTGCATTCAGTTCCCGAAGGCACTACAATTGACAAAAATAATTATGGAATTTTCACAAATGAAATTCTTGAAAAAAGAATAAGTTGCGGTAATATCTCTCCATTCTATTTTAAGGTTAACCCAGATCTTTTCACCGAATCCCAGCACTACAACACCTGCCTGAACCGCAAAGTGTGTATTGATGTAAACGGTGAAATAAAGAACTGCCCGGCGATGAGCCGTAGTTTCGGTAACATAAAAGACACTACAATTGCCGAAGCCATCGCCAAACCCGGATTCAAAGATTTATGGAGCATACGCAAAGATAATATTGATGTTTGCAAAGACTGCGAGTTCCGATACATGTGTACTGATTGTCGTGCATTCATCAAAGATCCAAACAATATATATTCGCAACCGGCCAAATGCCCCTATAACCCATACTTAGCTAAATGGCAAGGTGATGAGGGATATATTACTGTTGAAGAATGGAGACACCAAAACCCTGACTGGGAAAAGAGTGTGGAACGTCACCCTTTGGTGAAAAAGCCACAGAAGGTGGAGTGATGAAAAGATGAAAAGATGAAAAGATGAAAAGATGAAAAAATGAAAAGATGAAAAGATGAAAAAATGAAAAGATGAAAAAATGAAAAGTGAAAAGTGAAAAATGTGCCTGTCTGTCATGGCGGGAAA
>CAZNRQ010000280.1:0-5015 GCA_964574845.1 uncultured Bacteroidales bacterium | reverse complement strand
ATTTTGTACATCCTGCGTATGACAATTATCCCGTTGTTGGTGTTAGTTGGAAACAAGCACGTGCTTTCTGTATCTGGAGATCAAATATGCTAAATGATTATCTCGAAGCAGGTGGTGAATATAGAGTAAATGATTTTCGTTTGCCAACAGAATCTGAGTGGGAGTGGGCTGCTCGTGGAGGTCTCGATCAAAGTCCTTATCCTTGGGGAGGTCCGTATATTCGGAATAGTAACGGATGTTTTCTTGGAAATTATAAACCGTTGCGTGGAAATTATATTGATGATGGAGGAGTTCAGACTTTAGTTGTGGCGCATTTTGCTCCTAATGATTTCGGCCTTTATGATATGGCTGGTAATGTAGCAGAATGGTGTTCCGATGCATTTGATGAATCGGCTTATAATTTTGCTCATGATCTCAATATGCATTATTCATATGAAGCTAAGAAAAATGACCCTGAAGTATTGAAGAGAAAAGTTATACGTGGTGGTTCATGGAAGGACATAGGATATTATATGCAGGTTGGTACAAGAACATATGAATATCAGGATACCGCAAAATGTTATGTAGGATTCCGTTGCGTACAGACTTATTTGGGTCGTCATATTGATGATGGTGCAAGTTCATCAAATGTTTATAAATAGTAGACAAATAGTAAAATTAAGTATTAACCAAAAAAACAAAAATTAGATTATGGGACTTTACAATTTAGTAAGAAGTAAGGGTTACAAACAATTCATGGCCAAATTATATGGCTGGGGCGCTTCTGTAGTTATTCTTGGTGCATTGTTTAAAATTAATCACTATCCGGGAGCTGACTACCTTTTAATTGTCGGATTAGGAACTGAGGCATGTATCTTCTTTTTCTCAGCTTTTGAACCGCTTCATGTTGAATATGATTGGTCATTAGTTTATCCTGAATTAGCTGGTATGGAAGATCTTGATCATGAGAAAAAAGGTTCTAAAAAATCTTTAACTCAGGAGCTTGACAAAATGCTTGCTGATGCAAAAATCGGTCCAGAGTTAATTGCTAGTTTAGGGGACGGCATGAGACATTTGGGTGACAATGCAATGAAATTATCTGGAGTTGCAGATGCAGCAACTGCTACTGATGGTTATGTAAATAATCTTAATAATGCTGCTGGATCCGTAAAGAGCCTTTCTGACGCTTATCAGAAAACTGCGATTGCTTTAGAAAAGGATATTAATATTACTGAAGAGTTTTCTAAAAATATTAAATCTGCGTCTGAGACTGCCAATACTCTGGCTGGAGCTTATAATCAGGTTGCTGAAAACATTAAGAAAGACATTAACGCAACTGACGAGTATGTAAATAGTATTAAATATGCAACAGAATCTGCACATAGTTTAGCGGATAAATATGCAAAATCAGCTGAATCATTAACAAGGTCAGCTGATGCTATTGATTTTTCAGCAGTTGATGGAAAAGCTTATGGTGAGCAAGTACAAAGAATGTCAAAGAATTTGTCAGAACTTAATTCAATTTATGAATTGCAGGTTAAGAACTCCGCTGATCAGTTAGAGAAGAGCAATCAAATGAAAGCTGGAATTGATGGATTCTTGGCTAATCTGAATGAATCTGTCGAAGGAACTGCAAGGTATAAAGATCAGGTTAGTGTTTTAGCTAAAAATGTTGCTGCTCTTAACCAGGTGTATGGTAATATGCTGACTGCAATGAATGTAAAACAGTCTTAATAGGTACTAAGTTAGATATTAATTTAAAAAATAGGAGCATAATATGGGTGCAACAAATTGTCCGGAAACACCGAGACAGAGAATGATATCGATGATGTATCTTGTATTAACTGCACTTTTAGCACTTAATGTGTCTAAGGAGATATTAGACTCATTTCTTGTAGTTAATGAAGGATTGATCGTAACTAACGAAAATTTTGATAAAAAGGTAGCAGGTACCTATACTCAATTTGAGAAACAATTGTTTATAAACAAAGCTAAAGTTCTTCCTTTTTATGAAAAAGCTATGCAGGCAAAAAAAATGTCAAAGGATCTTGTTGATTTTATAGAGAATGCCAAAGTAGAAGTCATTGCTGCAGAGAGCAAGCTCCCCAAAGAGGAGTGTAAAAATGTCGATCTTCGACATATTGCTGCTCGTGATAAATATAATGAAGGTACTCGCTATTTTATTGGAGATTCACCGACTGGTGCTGGTGGAAGAGCTAACGAAATGAAGAACAGAATTGAGGCTTATAAGACTGCTATGCTTAATCTCTTAGATGTAAAAGCACGTAATTCTGTTAAAATTGGGCTAGAAACTAAAGGTCCATACAAGGATGCAAGTGGTAGAGAGCACAATTGGGAAATGCACCATTTTTACAGAACGATTCTAACTGCAAACGTTGTTATTTTAAACAAGTTAATTCTAGAAGTTAAAAATGCCGAATTTGACGTTGTTAATAAATTATTGGAATCAGTAAGTGGCAGAGACTTTAAATTTGATAAAATTGGAGCCAAGGTTGTTGCTAAAAGCAATTATGTGTTAACAGGTGAACAATTTGAAGCAGATATTTTTGTAGCTGCTCTGGATACAAAACAAAATCCAACTATTGAAATAGGTTCAAGTGTCGATACATTAACAAATCAAATTTCTGGTCCAATTACAAAAGTTGAAGGTTTTGGAGGTGTTGGAAAACTTAAAATTCCTGCAGGTGGGCCTGGTGTAAAACAATTTGGTGGCGTTATTAAAATTAAAAATGCCGAGGGTGTAGAAGAGGCATATCCATTTAATAGTGAATATATTGTCGGGACTCCTTCAGCTACAATATCTCCGACCAAAATGAATGTATTTTATATTGGTGTTGACAACCCAGTTTCAATTTCTGTACCTGGTGCATCAAATGAACAGGTAACAGCATCAATTACTGGAGGTGGCGGCACTATAGCTAGAGCTGCTGGAAATGGGCTATGGACTGTAAAAGTTACTACTCCAACTCAAGAGTGTATGGTAAATGTTGGTGCAAAAATGGGCACTTCTTCTAGGTCTATGGGATCCATGAAGTTCCGTGTAAAACGCGTTCCGGATCCAGTTGCTACAGTTGCTGGTGTTAGAGGCGGCCAAATTGCTAAAGGAACTTTAGTAGCTGCTGGTGGTATTATACCAAAGATGGATAATTTTGATTTTGAGTTGTATTTTCAAATTACCAGTTTTACTTTAACTATGAATAAAGCTGGAGACCTTGTGTCAGAAATTACTTCAGGATCAAAATACAGTCCCAAAATGATTTCTATGCTAAATAGTGCAAGCCGAGGTCAGAAAATTTATTTTGAAGATATTAAAGCTAAAGGTCCTGATGGAACAACACGTAACCTTGGTTCGATAGCTTTAAAAATAATGTAATTACAATATTCGGGAGGATAGTTATGAGAAAAATAATGTTAGTCTTTTCTGTATTTATGATGTTACTGTCATTACAGAATAATTCTTTTTCACAGAATAATTTGGGGAAACAACCGTTGGATGGGGTTTATAACAAATATAATTCTCCTGACAGAGAGCCAATACCCTATACTTCGATTAGAGAAGCTGATGTTATGTGGTCTAAAAGAATTTGGCGTGTAATTGATATGCGACAGAAGATCAATCTCCCATTTTATTATCCCACGGATGAACAAAAAGGCAGAAAAAGCTTAATGCAGATTCTTTATAATGGAATTAAAGAAAACACACTTACGGCATATGGTACAGGTGATGAAGAGTTTCAATCAAGGCTTACCCCTGCTGAGCTTGCTAAGTCACTAAATAAGGAAGATACAATTCATTTGACTCGAAACTATGAGCCTTACGAAGAGTATGATACTGTTATTTCACAACCATTTAATACTGCTGATGTTTATTTATTAAGGGTAAAAGAAGACTGGTTTTTTGATAAACAGCGTTCAGTAATGGATGTTCGTATTATTGGTCTGTGCCCTATTAAAGAAGAATTGGATGAAAATGGTGAATTTAAGGGTTATCGGCAATTATTTTGGGTTTATTTCCCGGAGTGTAGAAAACTCTTTGCCAATAATGAAGTGTATAACCGTTGGAATGATGCAGAGCGGAGAACCTACGAGGATGTGTTTTTTAAAAGACTTTTTGGTAGTTACATATATAAAGAATCAAACGTTTATGATAGAAAGATCTCGCAATATGCCAAAGGCATGGATGGACTTTTAGAAGCAGAACGAATTAAACAAGAACTATTCGAAAAAGAACACGATCTTTGGGAATATTAAAATTGCAAAAGAACCCGGCTTTAAGTCGGGTTTTTTTTTATCTGAATTTTACTTATTAATCTGATGCAGCTTAGTTTTCTCGATACGCCAATTGAATTTTCGAAGGGAGTGGGCCCAGCACGCTCTGAGCTTTTCAGAAAAGAATTAGGCATTTTTACATTTGATGACTTATTAAGATATTATCCGTTCAGATATGTTGATAGGACAAAATTTCAAAAAATTTCAGAAGTAGATGGCGAATCGGGTTATGTCCAAATAATTGGTAGGACTCGAATTGTTAGTCAAGTTGGAATCGGCAAAAGTTCTAGATTGGTTGCCAGTTTTTTTGACGGAACAGGAGAAATAGACCTGGTATGGTTTAATGCATCGAAATGGCTTAAGGAAAAACTCAGTACCCATGTTGAATTCGTTGTCTATGGCAAACCAACCTATTTTAATGGGACTATAAATATTACACATCCGGAAATTGAACAAGCTGAAAAACTTATTTTGGCCGATAGAATAAGTTATCTGGCTCCTTTCTATTCTTCTACAGAAAAACTAAAATCAAAGGGATTGGATAGCTTGGGAATAAGTAAAATTGTTCGCAATGTCCTCCTGGATTTAAAAGGCAAGATCGTTGAAATTTTGTCTTTCGAAATACTTTCTAAGTCAGGTTTAATTTCACGGGAACATTCAATTTTTAATATTCATTTTCCTGAAAATCCGCAAGCACTAAAAGATGCGCAAAATCGACTCAAATTTGATGAATTATTCTTTATTCA
>CAZNRQ010000279.1:1222-5028 GCA_964574845.1 uncultured Bacteroidales bacterium | reverse complement strand
CATTTTACTTGAATATCAAAAAAAACCAAACTCTAACATCCCTAATTGACATAAAGGCCCAAATCTTATAAGCATGGTATTTTTATGCCATAAATCAAGTAAATCAAAAAAAACTGGAAATGAGCCAAAAATCATAGACTAATTTCGTATTTTTGTCCAAAACATTAAAAAATGAAACACAGAGTACCTTACGAAACCTATATGTTGATCATTTTATTCGTCATTTTAAGTCTGGGTGCCATTTATGGTGGAATAAGCCTAATTTATGATTCGAGTGGTGCAGGTTTGCGTCTTAAAATTGAGGAATATTATAACTACCCTTTTAAAGACTTTATGCTTCCGGGTCTCATTCTGTTTATAACCTTCGGCATCATGCCACTGCTTCTAATTTATCCTTTGCTAACAAAACCCAAGCTTCCCTGGGCAAATGTTTTTAATGTTTATAAAAAACGTCACTGGGCATGGACCTATTCATTGTATATTGGAATTGGTCTGGTCATTTGGATCGATTTTCAGATTGCAACAATGGGATATTATACATCAATACAAATAGCCTATTCACTTTATGGATTAGCTTTAATAGTCGTTAGCTTACTTCCAAAACACATGCGTTTTTATGCAAAGACACATGCCCATCATTCGTCAAATAAAGAAGATCAGGAAGGTAATTGATTTTTCACAAATAGTTTTTTTTCAATGTCAAGCATTAAAAACCGGTGGTAAATTCCTCTTATATTTACCTGAACTATCCAAACTAATAAAATAAGCATACATATTCTTTCGGGAAGCAAAATAAATCTGGTATTTTTTTGCTGATAAAAAAATTGCCTTGGTATAATTAGAAGAATCCTTGTTTTTATGAGTATTCGTGAAATTTCAACCATATGGATTTATTAAAAAATACTCAAAAATTTCTGATTATAGAACCAGGAGTAAATATTGTGAAGTATAATAATTTCCGATCTGTTGCCTTATCGCAAAAAGGAATAATAGTATATTTGTAAAAAATAAACCAATGACTGACTTAACTACAACTTACATGGGCATGACCCTTCAAAGCCCGCTTATCGCTGCCAGTTCAGGCCTGACTAACGACATTCACCGACTCAAACAAATGGAAGAAAAAGGCATTGGGGCCGTTGTGATAAAATCCATCTTCGAGGAGCAGATATTGCATGAGACCGAAAAAAGATTGGAAAAGAATGAAGGAGATAAAATGCAGACCTTTTCCAATGCCTTTAACGATATTGTGAACCGAAAAAGCTATCATTACGAAGAAGCCTACGATTATATAAGCAATTTTGCCAAGGAACAAACGCTGAACGATTACCTCAACATGCTGAAGGAAGCCAAAAAGGCGCTGACGGTGCCGGTGATTGCCAGTATCAATTGTGTTTCGGCCTACAACTGGCATTATTTCGCCCGCCGCATTGAAGAAACGGGAGTGGATGCCCTGGAACTTAATATCTACCTGCTGCCTACCCAACTGGAAATGGACGGGGCCAGCTACGAAAAAACCTATTTCGAGATCATTGCAGCCGTCAGAAAACAAGTGAGTATTCCTATTGCGCTCAAAGTGGGTTTCTATTTTTCGGGACTGTCGAAATCGGTTATAGATCTTTCGAATACGGGTATCAACGCCCTGGTGCTGTTTAACCGACCCTATACTCCCGATATTGATATTGAAACGTTTGAGATCACCGCAGGCAATATCTACAGTTCGGAGAACGATTATGCGCATACCATGCGTTGGCTGGCCATACTTTCGGGCCGATTGGGTTGCGATCTTTCGGCGGCTACCGGCGTTCATGACCATACATCGGCCATTAAGCAGATACTGGCCGGGGCTGATACGGTGCAGATAGCTTCGGTGTTGTATGATAAGGGAGTTGATTCTATTGCTGAAATATTGAGCGGCATGAAGAGCTGGATGGAGGCGAAAAACTTCGCGAAGATCTCGGATTTCAAAGGAAAAATGAGCCAGATCAATCAGAAGAATCCGGCGGCTTACGAGAGGGTGCAGTTTATGAAACTGTATTCGAAGATCGTTTAAGAGGGAAGCAATTATTGCTATATTGTTCTATTGTTCCATTGTTAAATTGTTATTTAGGTAGTTTATATCCGTAGGACGGCATGGAGCCGTACTACGGATTTTTATTTTGTAAATCACTGACATTAAATGCGTTTACATAACGGGGACGATGTGATGCAGTTCTGGGACGATGTGATGCAGCACGGGGTTGAACTGATGCAATAAGGGGTTGGATTGATGCAATACGGGATTGAACTTTTACAGCACGGGGTTGGATTGATGCAATACGGGATTGAACTTTTACAGCACGGGGTTGAACTTTGACAGGACGGGATTGAATTGATGCAGGACAGGGTGTCATATTTGCATTACGGGATTTGAGATTAACATGACAGGGTGTCATATTTGCAGAACGGGTTTTGAGTTTGACGGGGCGGGGTGTGATATTTACAGAACGGGGTGTTGTCTGAACCGCGATTAAGCAGATTAATGGATTACGCTGAAGATGTCTGAACCGCTGATGGAAATGATAAAATGATTGGGATGATGGTTGCCCAACCTACTGACCAAATGAAATTTAGAGGATAAACAATAATTATTTTATCAAAAATGTAAAAGTTTGAATAAAAAAGTGTAAGGGGAAAGAAAATTATTGTATATTTGCAATGATAAATATCAATCAGTTAAATAAAATTTAAAAAAAAGGATTATTATGGACAAAAGAACAGATGCACGGATTGAGGCTCTGGTTCAGAGCGGAGAGTGCCAAATTAATTACAAAACACTATGGGACACTATGTCACCATTTGTAAAAGCAAATGCGAAAATAGCGGATTCCAGGGTGCAAATTATTCAAAAATGTATTGAAGCGGGTTTTAAAAGTAAAGGGGTTACCACGGACAAAGCTATCAAAATGGAAGATATGATAGATGGTACATTGGTGATTGCTGCTTCGCTTTATGATTTTGCGGATGATAATAATAATAACGAGCTGATGGTGAACTCGCACGTGACCCGTTGGACTTTGAAAGATATGAGTGACCTTGAAAAGGCCAATGCGTGTGATGCTATTGTTGCCCTTGCCAATGCAAATATTGCAGACATGGGCACAGATTATATTATAAAGCAGTTGGATATTGATAATCTGGCTGCTACTGTAACTGCATTCAGGGTGCATATTCCGAAACCAAGACAGGTAATCTCTTCGGGAGCTACGGCACGGGCTGAGATCAGGCTGCTGGTGAAAGATGCTTATAAGGTTTTGAAAAAACTGGATAAGCTGATGGAGCATTTTAAGAAGAGTAATTTTGAGTTTTATCATAAATGGTTCCGTGCCAGAAATATTATTTTGAAGGGGGAACATAAGAAACCGGAAACAGACGAAAATGTTCCGATTCCGCCGGAAGATGATGAATATGTGAAGGAAATTGGATTTGGAAAGATTGAGAAGATTGATTTTACCATTAAACCTGAACTTACTTATCTGATTACTCATTTGGCAGGAAATAAACTGAAATATTGGACGAGCGCTTCTGATGTAATACCTGATTCAGTGCCTGCTGATGCCAAAATATTGGATATTGGGGCAGAAATAGAAGTGAAGGGTGTTGATTTGATTGGAGGGGATAAGATTTATTTGTTTTTTGCCAATGAGGATGGTAGTGTGAATGCACAAGTGGCAGTGGATATTTTAGAGGAATAGGCTGTTAGGCTTTAGGCTTTTTGACTATTAGGATTTAGGAACTCCCGGAATTTTTGAAATTGCGGGAGTTTT
>CAZNRQ010000279.1:0-1212 GCA_964574845.1 uncultured Bacteroidales bacterium | reverse complement strand
AAATAAAGTATTTTTGAATAAAATTGTCTGAACCGCTGATGGAAGTGATGGAATGATGAGGATGATTTCGGAAAGGCAGAGCCTTTAGGAATAGAACGACGGCGGTGGAACCGCCGCCGAACGGGGAGTTTTTTTTATGCTGGTAATATTAATTGTATATTTGTTGAGTTATGAATTTAAAAAAATGAATTTATGAAAAAATTTTTGACAGCTATTCTTCTAATTATTTCATTATTCTCTAAAGGTCAAACTACTCAAGAAAATCCAATAAAATATTATGAAGATTGTATAATAAATAAAGCGACTCCTACGGAACAATATGATTTTAAATATAATGAAAATGATCGAATAATAGTCTGGAATGATAAGTTAATTCGAAATTATAAATACACTAACGAAGAATTTGATAAACTTGGTTATGATTATATAAAGACAACCGATGGTGATAATAATCAAATAACAAAAATTTATAGAAATTGTGCAAAAGGAATTATTATTGAAGTGACTGAATGGTATAATGTAAAATTATCAATCTCTTTACATTGGTATGATCAAAATTTAAGAAAAGGAATAGGATACTTGATGAATTGCGAATTTATTAAGGCAATTCAAAACGAGAAAAAAGAAAAGGTAAGTATTGAAGATGAATATAGTAATAGATTAAATCAATACATAATAGCAAGAAATAAAAAGAAAAGAGAGCAAATTGCATCGAATCACATTTTCAACAGAGATGAAATTTCAAACTGTACATCATTTCTTGGTGATGCGAATGATTTAATTGAATATTATAAAACCGCTTTACCAAATAAATTCATAATACCGCTTATAATTTGTAAGGATGGTAATATTTCAGTATCAGAAAATAGATTTTACAAACCTGATTCAGTCGCGTTAAAAAAAATTCTAAAATTTGAAATAGGATATGTTATTATTGATGAAGATACAATTAATGTAAGTTCAGATGTGGAATTAATTTTTATGGCAAATAAAATTGCACTAGAATCAAATACAGACTTTATTGTAAAAGTTAAACAAAGTGATAAAGAACCCAAAATTAAAGTATTATCTACTGATCCTTCTGAAAAGAAAAATATTGCAGAAAAATTAATTAATCAAATAGAATCTTATTTAATTGACCAAACTAACGGAACTTATAAATTTATTATGGCAGATTTAAATATTGATGTCGACATATTTACAAATAGCTCA
>CAZNRQ010000278.1:3827-5034 GCA_964574845.1 uncultured Bacteroidales bacterium | reverse complement strand
GCCTATAACTCGCGTTTCCTTTCATTGGCAGAAAGAAACGGCAAACTCATTTGTCCGCCGCGGCGGATTTGTCTTTTGTTTTTTGGTGCTTCAACAACCAATGACAATTAATGACCAAAATTGTTAGATGGTTCTATTGTTCTATTGTTTTATTTTAGGAGTACTGCCCTTCGGCAAGCGGATGGCGGCATTCTTTAACTTGAAAATTGAAAATTGAAAATTAAAAAATGTTCAATGCCTGCCTTGTCGGCAGACAGGTTCAACAAACAATGTTCAATGCTCATGTTTTGGCAACCAATGACCACCAATGCCCTTCTTCCTGATAGTCAAAAAGTCTAAAGCCTAAAAGCCTAAAGCCTAAAAGTCTAAAGCCTAAAAGTCTAACAGCCTAATATCAATTCATCGCCGGATCAATAGGATAGTTGATCCATTCCTTATATTCTTCTCCCAGGTTCAGCACTGCTTTTTTCCACAGAATCTCGGGTGAGTTCTTTAACAGAAAATTGGCGTTGGTTTTTGCCACCACCCACGAATGTTCTTTCAGTTCGCGTTCCAGTTGGTTGGGTTCCCAACCCGAATAGCCGGCATAAAACCTGATCTCTTCGGGTTTAAAAGCCTTTTCGTTCATCAGCCTGCCCAGTTCGTCGATATTGCCTCCCCAATAGATGCCCTCAATGATCTTAATGCTGTGGCCGATCACATCGCTTCGGGTGTGCAGAAAGAAAAGGCTGTCGGTTTTAACCGGTCCTCCTATGTAAATTTTACTGTCGTATTCAGCCGGTATCTTAAATTCGGGCGAGGACAGTATTTCAGAAAGCCTGAGGTCGGTGGTTCGGTTCAGTACCAATCCGAAAGTGCCCTCGTTGTTGTGTTCGGCCAGCAACACTATCGACCTTTTAAAATAGAAATCTTTTAAAAAAGGTTCGGAGATAAGTATTCGTCCTTGTTCCGGTAGCAACGTGGCTGACATTATTATCTTTTTACTGTCGTTATTTTTACGGCAAATTGCCAAAATACTATATTAAACCTTATTTTTGTACAACAGATTTTCGACAAAAATAATACCAACTTCATGATTTCCGACAAAAATAGACAAAAGTATATTGAACTGAGGGAGTCGTATCAGACTTTTTTATTTGAAGAATTTAAGTACTCCTGCGACGCCAATCATTTCAACATCACTTTTTTGTTTTCGCTCGACGGCAAA
>CAZNRQ010000278.1:0-3817 GCA_964574845.1 uncultured Bacteroidales bacterium | reverse complement strand
GCAAATACTCTTTCAGTCCTGAGATCAGCATACCCATGAAGAAATTCTACGACATAGAAAAACTGCCGGCAGCTATGCTCGACAACCTGATTTTCCATATGGGAATGGTCGAGCTGATCAGTTATTGGAAGGCGGCCTGTCCACGAAAGGTTATCATAAAGCCATTCCGTCTGACAGATGATCAGATACTCTGGTGGAAGAAACTTTATTTTAATGGCCTGGGAGAGTTCTTTTACCTGAATCATATTGAAGCTGATCAGGACGATTTTATGGATATAGTTTGTGAAGGCAGGCAAATGCCCGGTGTTATAGATATTGAGACAGCGAATTCATACATGGTTCCCATTGGTGGCGGCAAGGATTCTGTGGTGTCGCTTGAACTGCTGAAAAACCACTCAGAGGTGATCCCAATGGTCATCAATCCGCGTAAAGCAACTGATGAATGTATCGATGCCGCCGGCTTTTCGAAAGATGAAACCATAACAGTAAATCGCAGTATCGATAAGCAACTGCTCGAACTGAATGCCATGGGATTTTTGAACGGACATACACCTTTTTCTGCCATGCTGGCATTTACTTCTGTATTGGCGGCAGCTTTTGCCGGAATCCGTAATATTGCTTTATCCAACGAAGCCAGCGCCAACGAGTCGACCGTGGCCGGCATGAACATAAACCATCAATATTCCAAAAGCTATGAGTTTGAAGCGGATTTCCGCTATTATGTGAGTCATTATATCAGCGGTTCCGTTAACTATTTCAGTTTCCTCAGGCCACTGCACGAAATTCAGATAGCAAAATTGTTCGCGGGCTACAGTAAGTATTTCACGGTGTTCAAAAGTTGTAATGTCGGAAGTAAGACTGATGTATGGTGCTGCAATTGCCCGAAATGCCTGTTTGCTTATATTATTTTGGCCCCATATCTCACTCACGAAGAGTTGCTGAATATATTTGGAGAAGACTTGCTGAATAAACCTTCTCTGCAGTTTGCTTTCGATCAGCTGACAGGCAGGGAAGAGGTGAAGCCTTTCGAATGCATAGGAACCATTGAAGAGGTTAACATCGCTTTATCTGCGCTAATGAAAAAGGATGAACATTATATGCCGGCATTATTAAAGGGGTATGTTGCATCCGGCGCATATCAAAAGTTCAAAAATATTGACTTGTCAGAATTCCGTTTGAGACTGGAAAAGGAACATTTTTTGAGTCCTACAGAAATGAACCTGATAAAAAAGCACCTTTATGAATAAACGCATCGAAGCCTATTTTTTCGAAAGAAAGATATTGATATTGGGATTTGGAGTGGAGGGCCGTTCCACTTATCGTTTTCTGCGTCGCATTTTACCTGATAAGAAGCTGTGGATAGCCGATTCGGATGAGGCAATCAAGGATCTGGAGATATTGAAAAACGATAGTAACCTCACTCTTTATTTGGGCGATGAAGCCCTAAATCATTTTAATGAGTTTGATATGATCATCAAGACTCCGGGAATTTCCCTGAAGAATATTCCTGATACCGATTTCTCACAATTCACTTCTCACACCGAATTGTTTTTTAGGTTCTACAGGGATCAAATCATAGGCGTAACCGGAACCAAAGGAAAGAGTACCACAGCCAGTCTGATATATCATATCATTTATTCAATCAATCAAAACTGTCTGCTTGCAGGCAATATCGGTATCCCCCCTTTCGACCTGATCGATCAGATTGATAAGGAAACTGTAATTGTTTATGAGTTATCTTCTCACCAGTTGGAACAAACCAGCATTTCTCCTCATGTGGCGATTCTGCTGAATTTGTTCCAGGAGCATCTCGACCATTACGAATCGTTTGAAAAATACCAGGAGGCAAAGTTCAGAATAACCCTGTTTCAACAGCCGGATGATTATTTTATCTATCATGAAGATGACAAACTGATAAAGAAATGGATTGAAAAAACAGGGATAGAGCGCAATTTCCGCCCGATTTCATTATCATCTACCGAAAATTTAGGATTCTGTGCGCATGAAGGAAATATCATCTTCGGAGGTAAAAAAGATACTATTTTGCTTGAGAATGAAGAAATCACCAATCTAAAAGGCGAACACAATTTGCTGAACATTTTAGCCGCCCTCAATGCTGTTTTAGTTACAATGACTTTAATTAATGTATCACAGGTGATAAATGCTTTATTGGCATTTAAACCTTTGGAACATCGCCTGGAATTTGTAGGTAAGTTCAACGGAATTGAGTACTACAACGATTCCATATCAACAATTCCTGAAGCGACCATTGCTGCAGTTAAGGCTCTTCAGTATGTGGACACTTTGATACTGGGCGGCTTCGACAGAGGGATTTATTATGATGGCCTGATGGACTATCTGTCGGAAAGTGAAGTGCGAAACCTTATTTTTATTGGCGATGCCGGAAAAAGGATGTTTGAAATTTATAATTCGAAACAATACACAAAAAAGAATCTGATACTGACCGGTAATTTTGAACAAGCCGTTGCAGAGGCGAAAAAAAATACCGGAGATAATAAGATATGCTTATTATCTCCGGCAGCAGCCAGTTATGGTATGTTTAAGAATTTTGCAGAGAGAGGTGCCTTTTATAAGAACCTTGTCAGAGGTTAATTAAAAGCTAGTCTTTATAGTTAATCTCTGATTTATTCTTTCGCTTTCTTGCTCGTTTTTTTTGCAGCCTTTTCCTCAGTAGCTTCCTCTTTAGCAGCAACTACTTTCTTAGATTTTTTTGGTTTATTTTCATCTGCAACATTAGCGTCAACAACAACTTCTTTTTTCTTAACTTCTTTTACAGGTTCGGGAGCCACATATTTTTTATCTTTTTTCGGTCTTCTGACACCGTAACTACCCATAGAGATTTTGCCTTTTTTGGTTTTTTTATCGCCTTTTCCCATTATTTTTTCTTTTTTATTTGAATTGCAAAAGTATAAAAATTGTTCATAGAAAATTTAAAAAATTTCAGGTAATTTTTTATCGAATTCTTTTTGCAGAAGTTCTGCATCCTTTATTGAGTTTTTTAGCCACTGTAACTTAATCTCCGCATGCTCCTCATCTGATAATTGCCAATGTACTGTTGATTTTCTTAAACGATTGGTCAGTTCGTATAAGGATAGTGCAGCAGAAACAGAAATGTTAAAGCTTTCAGTAAATCCAAACATGGGGATTTTAACAAATCCATCTGCCTCATCCATGATATTCTGACTTATGCCATTGAGCTCAGTGCCGAAAAAAAGTGCTAGTTTCGAATCAACAGGTAATTCTTCAATCGAACAATCATATTGATGTGGAGTGGTCGCAATGATTCTGTAGCCTTCATCTCGCAAATTTTTAATGCATGACAAGGTGTTAGTTTTTTCTTCGTTATGGTGATATAATGTCAGCCATTTGGATGAGCCAAGTGCAATTTCATCATTTACCTCATATTTGAAATCATTTTCGATAATGTGCACATCCTGTACTCCAAAACAGTCGCAGGAACGCAAAACAGCACTGGCATTATGAGATTGATAAATGTTTTCGAGAACAACTTTTATATGTCTTGTTCGGTGTTTAATAACCGAATTGAACCTATTAAGCCGTGCTTCAGTTACAAATCCTGATAAGTACTTAACAAGTTGTTGGTTATATTCGTGTTTTTTCATAGTAAAAAAAAAAGTCCCGAATTGCTTCGGGACTTAATCATGCTTTGGAGCGATGTTACTTAACTTTAGTAGCTAATTCAGCACCGGCTTTAAATTTCACTACTTTTTTAGCAGCGATCTTAATTTCTTTTCCGGTTTGTGGGTTACGGCCTTTTCTAGCAGCTCTTTTAGAA
>CAZNRQ010000277.1:0-5040 GCA_964574845.1 uncultured Bacteroidales bacterium | reverse complement strand
ATATGTCGGTTTCAGATCTTTTCGAAAACGAAAAAGATGCCATTGAACTGATAAAAAAAGATGCCATGCTAAAAACTATGGAAACAGCTACTGACAAAGCAGAAGACGTTTCCGATGTGTTGAAATCCATCATTGTAAAGGTGGCCTAATTCAACATAGAGGTTAATTTTAAACCAATTCGGGGGTTTCTCGTATAAGCTCTTAATAATCATGGAACAACTTATACATGTCATTCCGAAAGAACTGACCAACTTTTTATTGGTCACCTTGTTCTCATTGCTGATAGGTCTATCGCAGCGAAGGCTTCATATTACCACAGATGATTCCAGACTTTTCGGAACCGACAGAACCTTTACCTTTATAGGTTTGCTGGGATACATACTGTATATAATAGAGCCCGAATACCAATATTTGTACATGGGTGGCGGGGTAGTAATAGCTATATTTCTGGCCATAAACTATTATTTCAAGGTCTCTTTATATAAAGATTTCGGGCTGACTACCGTGATTATTGCCCTAATTACCTATTGTATGGCTCCTTTGGTAATCACACAGGCAGCATGGTTATACATACTTGTAGTTGTTACTGTTTTGATCTTTACCGAGCTGAAAGAAACTTTTTCTTCGTTTTCACAAAAAATGGCCAAGGAAGAGTTTATTACTTTGGCAAAATTCCTCATCATTGCCGGAATTATACTCCCAATAGTCCCCAACCAGCCCATTGTTTCGTACCTGACTCTTACACCCTATAAAGTTTGGCTGGCAGTAGTAGCTATTTCCACTATATCTTACCTAAGCTACCTGATTAAAAATTATGTTTTCCCCAAATCGGGTATCATTATTTCAGGGATATTGGGCGGAATGTACAGCAGCACAGTTACCACCATAATTCTGGCTAAAAAAAGTAAAGAAAACTTGTCCTTGAAAAACAATTATGCCTCGGCCATATTGCTTGCCACAGCTATGATGTATCTTAGGATTGGCATACTGATGATGTTGTTTAACATTGTACTGTTTCGGTTCAACTTTGTATTTTTCCTGATCATGTTCCTGCTTTCGCTGGGTATAGGAATTGCGGTTTTCTTTTATCAGCACAAACAGGAAGAAGAAGCAGAAATAAGTTTGCTGAGAGACAGGAATCCTCTGGAATTTAAGGTTGCCATGTTATTCATGGTGCTTTTCGTTGCCTTTTCTTTCATAACCTATTTTGCTTTGCAGTTTTTCGGCAATAATGGTTTAAATGCTTTATCTATTATTGTTGGAGTCACGGATATCGATCCATTTCTGATTACACTATTTGGAGGGAAATATAGTGTCAGCATAGAAGTTGTTTCAAGAGCTGCATTTCAGGCCATCATCAGCAATAATGTTCTTAAACTTATTTATGCTCTGAGTTTTTCTGGAAAAAGGATCAGAATACCATTAATGATAGGTTTTGGAATAATAATAATAGTAAATCTGCTTCTTTTATTTTTTATCTAATATTTTTTCGGATATTTGCTTTAATCATTACCCTATGGAATTCGAAGAAAAATATGCCGGTGTTCTGGATCGTCCGGTGAAACTTAACAAAACAAAAAAACTATGTCTGATCACCATTTTGTTTAGTGGGAGTATGGCATTATTCTCGTTTGGCGGGTTATTTATTTCAGGATGGATGGCCAATTACATTAATTTATACTTCAAGGGTTTTTATAATGTTGGGGGAATAGTGTTTTTTCTTTTCTTTTTGGCGACTTTCATTCTTTTTGGGAGTTCGCTGACAGGAGCCATACTTATGTTCCGCTCTAAAAAAGCGGGTTATTGGATCTACGTGGTTGCAAATGGCATTATGATCTTTCTTTCATTTTTTGTGGTGATGAACTTTATTAATATTCTTTTTATCTTAGGTAGCATCTTATTTATTGTCCTGTTTACTCTTCAAAAAAAACAACTGAATTGAGTAATGGAAGACAAAGATTCTGAAATAATACCCAAAAGATCAATCTTCCTTTACCTGCTGGGTATTTTGAGTATTCTGGCGAACTTTGTTTTAATCTTAATTAATATTTTTCTGTTGACGGGAAGTTCGGTTATAAATTGGGTACTAAAGGTTCCTGTTATTGATACCATAACCGAAGAAGAACTTCATGGAAATTATGGATATTTCTTTCTTAAAATTATCCTTCATGGCTTTTGTATTTACGCGGTCAGTTTAATTTTACTGATGAAGCGCCGGGGATTTTTCTATTATTTAGGTACGCAAATCATTTTGCTTCTGCTCCCCTTCTTATTTCTGAGGAGCCTTGGCGGCTCCTACCTTTTGATCAGCTCAGGAGTTTCGTCAATATTTAGTGTTTTCTTTATCATGCTCTTTTCACTATACATTACCCGCATGACTAAAAACAAAAATCCCTGAGATTTCTCTCAGGGATCTTCAAAAACTCAGAAATTAACACACGGATCTATAGTAAGCCTCCGTTTTTGTAAATCTGATATTGTGCATCATAAAACTTATTGATCTTTGCTGCTTTGTTGTTCTGCAGATTGGTGATATCGCCACTTAAGAAATCGATTTTAACAGTATCGCCGTCGTTCAAACCAATCTGTTCCAGTATTTCGGGCATATAGGTAAGAATTGGGAATGCAGCGTTGATAGCGTTGCGTTCGTAAATGGCACCATAGGATTCGGCCAGAATACAAGAAATACCTAAGGAAATAAAACAGTCTACTGCCTGTTGACGTGAACTACCTGCACCAAAATTCTTCGCCGTAATAATGATATCTCCCGCTTTTGCTTTTTTTGCAAAATCCTCATATCCCTTCAAATTGTCAAAAGAATATTGCCCCATTTCCTTGATATCAGTAATGGTCAGGTAGCGGTTATGATAGATCATATCTGTATCGATATCGTCTTTTTTAATGATCCAAACCCTACCCTGAACTACAGATGGTTTTTCGCTTTTACCACCAGCTTCTGGTTTTGCAGAAGGTTTCATAATTCCAAGTTTCCCAAAAGTAGCTGGCTCAGCGGGCAATTGATCAGGAGTGGTAATAAAACCAGCAACGGCAGATGCAGCCACAATAGCAGGTGAAGCCAAGTATACAAAACCCTTACCCTGCTTTCCGTCAAAATTGCGATTACCCGTGCTGATGGTTACTTCCTGAGGTCCATTTTGCCCTACCTGACCGGCAGCGCAACCCGCACAACCTGCGTTGGATACCATGGCTCCAGCATCTTTGAATATTTTTATCAATCCTTCATTCATAGCCTGATTCCAGATGGCATCAGTTGAAGGTACCACTTTCAAAACTACTCCCGGTGCAACTTTTTTGCCTTTAAGAATATTGGCTGCAATTTGCAAATCTTCAATTCGGCCATTGGTGCAGCTACCAATAAAAGCAGAATCAATTTTTGTACCCTTTACTGAATCAACAGAAGTGTCATCATGAGGATGACCCGGTTTTGCAACCATTGGGACAAACTTGCTAATGTCGATTGTATGTTCTTCTACATAAACTGCATTATCATCGGCTACAATAAGTTCAATAGTTTTACCGGTTATCTTTTCAAAATGGGCTAATATTTCCTTTGTAGGAGTAAAGAAAATTATGATGGCTCCCATTTCGGTAGCCATGGAAGAAATAGTTATTCGTTCGTCAAGAGTTAATTTATCCGCTTCCTCTCCATAAATCTCTACCGAATGACCCAATAATTTATTGGCTCCAAAAATTCCCAGAAGATTGAGTACAATATCTTTGGCTGCCACATTTGCAGGTCGTTTCCCAATGAGGTTAATCTTTACTGAATGAGGGACCTTGAACCAGACATAACCTTTTGCCCAGGAAGCTGCTATATCCTGATCGCCCATGCCTTGTCCAAACGACCCAAGTGCGCCCATAATGTTAGCGTGTGAATCAGTAGAAACAAAAGTACTTCCCGGCCAGGCAAGTCCGCTATCGATGGCCAAATGGGTTCCGATACCTGAATCAACATCATAAACCCTTATACCATTTTCTCTTGCATATTGTCTGCAATAGTGTTGGTTGGCAGCATATTTCTGATCGGAACCTCCGGGGTTACAATCAAAAGTAAATACTGTTTTTGATGAATCAGCTGTCGTCAAGCCATTATCCAAAAGGTTTTTCACCACATTGGCACCACCAAAGTCGCGTGCGGCACGGGTATCGATAAAAACATCGATTATGTCATCCGGTTTTACTGTTCCCTGATTAGAGTGTTTTGAGAGAATTTTTTCTATAATTGTCATGTTTACTACATTTTCAAGATTAATAATGAGAATTTATTTCAACCTATCCTTAAAAGGTTCAAAGGTCATAAAATCGGCATGGTGAACTACAAAAGCCTCTGTTGTTCTTTTTACCATGTCGCCTTCTCCAGCATGAGTAGCAATTATGTGACATACCTCAGCAGGAACTCCGCATTGTTCGGCCAAAGATACTCCACTGAAAGGATGACGCAAATACTTGCCATACTTACCCTGAACAGATTTACCGTCCTTTAATTCGTACTCCAACAGTTTGCCAACATCGGCCAATATAGCACCAGCAATAAGGACATCCATATTTACAGGCAGGTCGTCTTTAAAGAACTTGTTCATCTGCTCACCGCAGTCTTTGGCAATATGAACTACTGCGCGTTTGTGTCCCATAAATGTGACCTTTAAGTCCGGGCCACAAAGTAAGGTAAAAGGGATAGTGTTCAAATCCCCGACTGTTAATACACTTTTTGCCAGTGCTACTTCCCAGGTTTTTGCTGTTTGCTCGCGAAGGGATTCATCTTTAATCCACATGAGCTCGGGCCATAATTCTAATACTTCTGCATTCATTGTTTTGATTTTTATTAATAATATTTTTACTGATAATTTGGTTTATAAGGAAATTTATCAATCATTTCGCCTGAATAATAAAATTCGAAGGCTAAGGTGCCAAAAGTGTACTTCTTATCTTTAATATTAATAGTCGATCCCCCAACTGATGGGTTAACTTTAGGGACTGAATAATAGTATCCAACATTATAGAGGGTTGCAAGAATTTCCG
>CAZNRQ010000276.1:0-5055 GCA_964574845.1 uncultured Bacteroidales bacterium | reverse complement strand
TGCTGAATGCGTTCATTAACAACGAAAAACACAGTTTTAGGATTGTGAGACAATAGTAATTGTCCTTTATTAAAGTTCCGTACTAAATTTGAATAAAATTTAGTACGGAACTTTTTTTTACGCATTAACTTTTTTATTCTTAATTTTGTAAGAAACTGTAAGAAAAATGAAAAGACAAATAATAATCTTAATTATGGTTGTTTTTGTTTTTGGTGCATATGGTTCTATTTATAAATTTGGACCAGTGAATGTTTCCAATAACATGGTTTTGGTTGATTTTACAGGACACAGGCCCAATGATATCAATAGTGAATTAATAAATTTGCAAAAACCAAGTAACAAGTATCTTACTAATGTCCCCTGTAGTTTTTCTACATCCCAGGATATTGGAACTACGTTGCTGTTGACCTGGACTGCATTTCCTGATGCCAATGTGTTCGCTATTCAATATCGTGTGCCAGGAGGAAATTGGATTGGCGCTCCGGCCTATACCAATCAGGCTAAAATGATTAATTTAACGCCCAATACTTATTATGAGTGCCAGGTGGTTATTTATAAGAATAGCTTGATGTGGGGAATAAGTCAGTTAGGTGGTTTTACAACAGGCAGTGAAAGTTATTCAAAATCTTTAGACATGGGGACTACCGCCCAAATAACTTATAATAGTTTTGCTCCATGGGCCAGCAGTTATACTTTGCAATACAGGGTCATTGGTACTACAACATGGCTGGGAGCTTCTTCAACAACTAATCAGGCGAAAGTGGTCAATATGATACCTAACTCCAACTACGAGTGTAGACTGAATGTTTATATTGGAGGTGTGCTATGGGGTATCTGTCAATTGGGAACATTTCATACTGAAAGTTTAACTTTTACTAAGAGTCAGGATATGGGAACGACACTATTGATGTCGTGGACGAATTTGCCGTGGGCTACCAATTATACATTGCAAGTTAGAAAGCTTGGGACTACAACCTGGATAGGTGCCCCATCCTTGACCAACCAAATAAAGGTCCCTAACTTGTTGCCCAATACCGATTATGAATGCAGGCTAAATGTGTTTATCAGTAGCGGTTTTTGGGGTTATAGCGCATTGGATACTATTCATACTGATTTGGTAGTGTTTAATATTATTTCAGATAATGTTACCAGTATGCAGTTGGGCTGGAATTCGTTTGCGCCCTGGGCGACTTCTTATACGCTTCAGTATCGTTTGCCCTTATCCTCAAGTTGGGCAAGTTCTGCCAATACAACTAATACCAATATCCAAATTTCGCCAGTGATTAACGGACAAGATTATTTTATCAGACTGAAGATCTTTATTGGAACTACCTTGTGGGGAATCAGCCAAGAAGAAAAGATAGGAAGAACTATCCCCGCAAAAGAAAGTATGACAGGAAAAGAGGGGGAGAATGCATATGACAAAATCAACGTTTTTCCTAACCCTTTTACTGAGAATATCAAAGTGGAAATTTCGCAAAAAGATATTACCCCGTTTTCGTGGACCCTTTATGATCTTATAGGTAATCAACTAAAAAGCGGCAACAGTTGCATACTTCCTGAAAATAAAGTATTTGACATTCCTACTTCTGATCTTTCGAAAGGGGTTTACATTTTTTCTGTAATCTCAAACGAGAATAGACAAAGTTTTAGGATAGTAAAACAATAGATTGTAATAGTCGAGTTTTTTAATTTGCCTGCATGTGATTTTTCGGGGAGATATCGCTATAGTATTACTAAAAATATGCCTTAACTTTTTCCTGCTGATATTATTTTACTATTAAGTTCTGATTATTTTTTCAGTTTGTCTTAATGGAGTTAAATCATTTTGTATTTTAGCACTATATTTCAAGGACCGTTTTACCAAGATGTGTTTTTGAAACTACATAACGAATTTTATATTAACCTTAAACGATAATATTATGGAAAAAATGATTACAAAAATGGCCGGATATCTTTGGCTTAGATTATTCACACTAATATTTACCTTGCTGATTATATCCGGGCAGGGAAGGGGGCAATCTCTATTAGTTGATGATTTCACAGGACTTACTGTTGGGTCCAACCTTGCCGGACAATCAAGTTGGACAAAAGGAGGGTCTGGTCCGGATGCAACAATTGGAAATGCAACAGCACTTACATATGCTAACTACAATGGTGGTGGGGGAGAATATGTTGTAATGCCAACAGCTACAGCTACAGCTAGTAGGGTGTATAAAGCCTTAAGTTCCACCCCTGCTCCCGGGACAAATACTTTTTATTTTTCATTTTTACTCAGACTAAGTTCTGCTACTGCAACTGGGGACTATTTTATTGCACTTGGAGATCCTACTACAGGGACTACTTATTTTTCACGTATATTTGCTAAAACCAGTGGTGCTGGTTTTGTAATAGGTGGTTCTAAATTGGCTAATGTTGCCACTGCAAATTTCGGAAGTACAGTTTACACTTTTGGGACAACCTATTTGGTTGTTGTAAGGTATTCATTTGTTACAGGAACCGCTAATGATCGTATGTACGTTTGGGTAAATCCCGCTTTTAGTTCGGAGCCTTCGACTGCAAGTGCAGAAGTCAGTGTGCTTTCAACTACTGCCGATGCCGCACCCACCACCGTTGGTAATTTTCACTGGCATAACAGAACAGCCAATAATCCAGCGGGTAGTTTTGATGGTGTAAGGGTGGCTTATGGTGCTTCAAGTGCTGCTGCCTGGACAAATCTGGCTGCTTATGCCGGAACCAGTGCTCCAACCGTTACAACAACTGCCGTATCATCTATAGGAACCACTGCTGCAACGTTTAATGGAAATATTGGTTCAGATGGCGGTTCAGCTATTTTACAAAGAGGCTTTTGTTATAAAACTGGTACCAGTGGTGTAGCAATTGGTGATAATAAAACACCATCATCAGGGACTGCAACTGGTGATTATTCAAGTATTTTTACTTTATCTCCAGCAACAAATTATTTTTACAAGGCCTATGCTACCAATGGAGTAGGAACTACCTTAAGTGGTACAGAAATTAGCTTTTGGACCTACGCAAGTGAGCCGGTAGCACATTCTACAACTTTTACAAATAGTGTTGTTTCTCAAACACAGATTGATGTTTCATTTGATGCATTGAGCACAATAACTAATGCTACAGGTTATCTAATCCTGAAAAAGGTTGGTTCTGTTCCTTCGGGATTACCCGTTGATGGGAATGCATATAGTGTTGGTGCCACAATTGGCGATGGGACAGTGGCTGCCATTGTAAACAATACTTCGTCGACTTTGGCCAATATTGGGAGCCTTTCTGCAGGAACAAATTATTATTTTACCATAATTCCCTTTGGTAACGGGTCAAATAATGCTACTTATAATTATAAAACTGATGGGACTATTCCATCTACTAACGGAATAACACAGGCCCCATTAAATGTTACATCTGAAGTAGCAGGTCCGGTTTTGAGCAGTCAGCCAAATCCAGTATTGTTTTCTTCACTGATAACAACTGATGTAGCTGCTTTAAAGGTTTTTGATATGGATGTTTATGATTATGGTGGAGATGGACAGCCTACAAAAATTACTCAAATTACAATTAAAGGAGGACCCAATAACACTGCTAATTGGGCAAATTCTATTCAGGGAGTGAAATTATCCATTGATGGAGGATCATCTTTCGTTACTTTAGGAACACCAACTATTACATCGTCTTCTATGGTTATTCCTATTGTATCAGGAAATTTGAATATCGCTGATGCGAGTGCAAAGACGATCTCACTATATGTTTATCTGAAGAGTTTAGGACTAGTTGATAATTCGATTTTTGAATTTAAAGTTGATGCAACTCCTGCATCTCATGGTTTTGTTGCTGATGGTACTGGCTCCACATTCTTAGGAACATTTGCATCAGCACCCGTATCTAATCAAATATTGATGGATATAATCGCGACAAAGTTAAACTTTGTGCAGCAACCCACTAATGTAGGTACTTCAGCTAATATAACTCCTTCTGTTACTGTAAGTGCAACTGACGTAAATGGAAACCGCGACCTTGACTACATATCAAATACCACAATAACAGCCACTGGAGCTGCTCTGAATGGGTCATCAGTTTCAATAGCCTCAGTAGCTGGCCTGGCAACATTTAGCACTTTGTCTTTTTCTACCGCAGCTTCAGGAGTTACTCTTAGTGCTTCATCAGGCCTGTTAACAGGGACGACCAGTACATCATTTGATGTAATTTTATTGCCATCTTCAGGAGAGATTGTCATTAATCAGTTTAATCCTGCTTATAATGGCGCATCTAATGAGTACATAGAATTACTTAATAAGACAAATAAATCATTCGATTTGTCGCAATTAAAAATCATGTATTCTTCATCAGGTGGTTCAGGTCCCAGTTCGATGGGCACATTAAGTGGGACTTTGCCTCCATACAGTTTTTGGCTACTTTCTCCTGATGCAATTATTACAGTAGGATTGACATCGGCTCTCGTAAGAGATGGCTCTTTTACTGCTGGTATGGCTGCTGCATCTGGTCAAATTGCATTGGAAACACTTGGTAATGTCATTGTAGATGGAGTTGCCTATGGAACTATAACTGTTAATAAACTTGGCGAAGGGACTCCTGCATCCTCACCATCAGTTGCAAAAGACGGATTGAAAAGGGTGTCGGACGGATTTGATTTAAATAATAATCAAACGGATTTTGTAAACGTGGCAAATGCCAATATATATTTGCATAATCACAATTCTGCTCCTGATGCTTATGCAGTTACAGGGACCGGTTCTTATTGTCAGGGTTCATCCGGGGTGCTTGTTGGAGTCGCTAATACGCAATTAGGCTTTTCTTATGAATTATGGAAAGATGCAGCTGCAACCGGTATAATAATTAGTGGAACAGGTTCAGCTATTAATTTTGGGTACCAGACTGTTGGAATATATACTGTAAAAGGGACCAATGCTGGAGGTACTACCATTATGACTGGTAATGCTATGGTTACAGAGAACTCATTACCTACTCCCTCGATCAGCGGCACCTTAGTGATGTGTTCAGGTAGTTCTACTACCTTGG